>DATLTN010000060.1 GCA_035533595.1 Acidimicrobiales bacterium | reverse complement strand
CGCGGTCCTCGCCCGCTTCCCGCAGGTGAGCGGTGCCGATGAGATCTGGTACGACCCGGGCACTAACGACTTCTACCTCGGCGCGAACCGCATGACCTCGGACGGGACCACCGCCGGCTACCCGACTCCGGTGATCGGCGTGATCTCGGCCGGCGGCACGCGCCAGGTGCCGCGGGCGACCTGGCTGCAGAACTTCGCCACCGGAGGGACCACGACGAACACCCACTCGGTGGCCGTCGACCCGACCAATCACCAGGTCTTCGTCCCGGTGGCGGGCGTCGGGGTAGCGGTGCTCGCGAAGACACCATCGACGACGGGGCTGTAGCGGTTCCACCCCTCCCGGCCGGACCCCGGTGGGGAGGGTGCCCCGCCTACTGGCGGTAGTGCTCGACGACCTCGGCCGGGCGCTCCTCCTCGGCGTTCGGGTCCTGCCCGAACTCCTCGCGGGCCTGCCGGCGACGGAGGAGGTCCCAGCACTGGTCGAGCTGGACCTCGAGCGCCGCGATGCGCTCCCGCTCCTCGTCGCCGAGTCTGTGGCCGGTGGCGTGCGAGCGGAGCTCGTGTTCCTCGGCGACGAGCTCGGTGATGTGCTGCACCACGTCGTGATCGTCCATCGTTCTCCCTCTTCTGGGTGGCCCCGGGGCTCAGCTTGCCTCGACGAGCCCCTTCATCGCTGCCAGCATCGCCTCCCAGTTGCCGCGGGCGTGCTCGGCCCCCTCCTCGCTCGCGTTCCCGCCCTGGCTGAGGCGCACCGTCGTCCGCCCCTCGGCCTCGAGGAGTTCGTAGCCCAGCACGTGGCGCGCCCCGTCGGCGGCCGCGCCGCTCGAGTGCGTGAGCTTCAGAAAGCGCGGCGGGCCGATCTCGAGCACCTCGCCGCGGCCCTCGAAGGGCTTGCCCTCCCAGTCGCCGTGCCAGACGACGGGGTTCCCTGGCTTCCAGTCGGACTCCACCTCCGCCCCGAACATGTAGCGCATCACCTGCTCGGGGTCGACGAGCGCCTGCCAGACCCGCGCCGCGGGCGCGTCGATCTCGACCTCGACGACAGCGATGTGATCGGCCACGGGACCTCCTCGCGAACACCGTCGCCCCCGGTTTTAGCCATTTCCGCGCACCTCGCCGACGCGGCGACGCGCCGCCGCCCCGTCGCGCGTCGGGCGGCGGCGGTCGTGGCGGTGCCCGCCGGGCGGGGGAGCGGCCGGCGGCGGGCCGGCGGCGCGGGGAACGGGCTGTTCAGGCGTCCCGGCGGGTGAGCAGCACGCCCCCGATCACGAGCGCCGCCAGCGCGTAGCCGCAGAGGATCGCGAAGCCGACCCAGGGCGTGAAGGCGTGCGGCGAGGGGAACTGGTGGTAGGCGGTGATCTGGTCACCGATGTGCGCCGGCAGGTACTCCCGGATCGTCTGCTGGAGCGACTGTGGCAGCGCCCCGTTGATCAGCGGGAAGATGAGCAGCACGCCGACGAAGGCGCTGATCCCACCGGCGGTGTGGCGGATCATCGTCGCGATCCCGAGGGCGAAGAGCCCGAGGACGGTGAGGTAGAGGCCGGCGCCGACGACCGCCCGTAGCGCCTGCGGGCTGCCGAGGCTGGTGTGCGGCGTCGGCGCCTTGAGGAGCGCCTGGCCGAGGAAGTAGGCGACGAAAGCGACGACCTCAGAGACGACGAGCGCCACCGCCCCGAAGACCCCCGCCTTCGCGGCGAGCACCTTCCAGCGTGCGGGCGCCGCCGACAGCGTGGCGCGGATCGTCCCCGTCCCGTACTCGGCGCTGATCGCGAGCACCCCCAGGATGCCGATCACGAGCTGGCCGAAGGCGACGCCGATGAGGCTCGTCTGGGTCGGGTCGAAGCCGATCTTCGAGCCCGGGTCCATCGTCGCCCAGTGGGCCGTCGTCTCCGCGGTGGCGATCGCCGAGAGGCCGACGCCGAGGATGATGATGAGCCCGAGGGTCCACATCGTCGAGCGCACGGTGCGCAGCTTGGTCCACTCCGAGCGGAGGAGGTCCATCATCGAGTAATGGGCGGCGACCGGCGCGGGCGCGACGACCGGGGGGGCGGTGTCCATCGTGGTCACGGTCATGCCGGTGCTCCTGTCGTCTCGCCGTGGTATTCGACGCTCTGTTCGGTGAGTTCCATGAAGGCCTCCTCGAGGGAGGCCGACTGCGGGGCGAGCTCGTGGAGGGCCACCCCGAGGGTGAGGGCGAGCTGGCCGATCTCGGCCGCGGGGAGGCCCCGCACCGTGAGCGAGCCGTCGTCGTCGAGGTTTGTCGTCGCGCCGGCGCGATCGATCGCCTCGCGCAGCCGCGCGGGCTCGGCGGAGCGGACCCGCACGTAGCGGGCCGAGCTCTGCGCGGTGAGGTCCTCGACCGAGGTCTGGGCGATCAGCTTGCCGCGGCCGATGACGATCACCTCCTCGGCGGTGAGGGCCATCTCGCTCATCAGGTGGCTCGAGACGAAGACCGTCCGCCCCTCCCTTGCGAGGCCCTTCAGCAGGTTGCGGACCCAGCGGATCCCGTCCGGGTCGAGGCCGTTCACCGGCTCGTCGAACAGCAGCACCCCCGGGTCGCCGAGCATCGCCGCGGCGATGCCGAGGCGCTGGCCCATGCCGAGGGAGAACTTCCCGGCGCGCTGGCCGGCGACGGAGCTGAGGCCGACCATGTCGAGGCACTCCTCGACGCGGCTGGCCGGCAGGTGGTTGGTCTGGGCGAGCATCAGCAGATGGTTGCGGGCGCTGCGCCCGGGGTGGATCGCCTTGGCCTCGAGGAGGGCGCCGACCTCGCGCAGCGGCCAGCCGAGGTCGCGGTAGTGCTGGCCGTTCACCGTGACGTCGCCGCCGTTCGGCATGTCGAGGCCCATCACCATGCGCATCGTCGTCGACTTGCCCGAGCCGTTGGGCCCGAGGAAGCCGGTCACGATGCCCGGTCGGACCTCGAAGCTCAGGTCGCTCACGGCGACCTTCTCGCCGTAGCGTTTCGTGAGCGCTTTCGCCTCGATCACTGCTCCTCCTCCCGCGGCCGGCCACGTTGGCCCGCCGTGTGATCCCATCGTCGACGATCGCGCCGCGCCCGTCATCGGCCGCCGGTCGCTCTGTCCCGTACCACCAGGGGAGGGTGCCGGCGCAACAGGGGGAGGCAGTGTACGACCAGCGGTGTACGGCGGCCGCGACCGGAGGCCGACGACGGGCGGGCCCGCCGTCAGTAGCGTCACGAGGATGGGGTCGGTGCAGGAGAGCGAGCTCGGCCTGCGGCCGCCCTTCCTCCACCGCATCCGCCCGGCGCAGCTGCAGCGTGCCGACTTCGCGCTGGCGTTGCTCTTCTTGTTGGCGACGGTCCCGCACATCACGAACAACGGGGACCGCCGCGTCGGTCCCGCCGGGGCGCTGCTGCTGCTCGCGCTCGGTGCCGCGGTCCCGGTCGCGATCCGCCGCCGAGCGCCGATCGCGGCGCTCGTCATCGCCACCGCCTCGCTCTCGATGGCGACGGGGCTCGGCGCCTCCTTCGCCCCCGATCCGCTGATCGCCCTCCCGATGTACCAGGTCGCCGCCGTGAAGGGGCGCCGGGAGTCGCTGCCCGCGCTCGCGCTCTCGGGGGTCGCCCTGCTCGTCGCCTCGGGGATCGGCCTCGCCCACCACCCGGCGATGGGGGACTCCACCTTCAGCGTCCTCGTCTCGGTCGCCGCGTGGTTCGTCGGCGACAGCGTGCGCGTGCGCCGCGCCTACACCGCCGGCCTCGCCGGACAGGCCGCGCAGCGGGCGAGCGAGGCGCTCGAGCGCGCGCAGCGCGGTGTCGCCGAGGAGCGGCTGCGGATCGCGCGCGACCTGCACGACGTGGTCGCGCACAGCCTCTCGGTGATCGCGGTGCAGTCCGGCGTCGGCCGCCACGTCATCGACAGCCAGCCCGAGCAGGCCAAGGCGGCGCTCGCCGCGGTCGAGACGACGAGTCGTGCGGCGCTCGGCGAGCTGCGACGGATGCTCGGGATCCTGCGCCGCGACGGCGTAGACGGCCCCGAGCTCGCCCCCGCGCCGGGAGTGGGTGACCTGGACGAGCTGGTGGAGGAGGTGCGCGGCGCCGGGATCCCCGTCGAGCTCCTGGTCGGCGACGGCGTCGCGGGCTCGCTGTCCCCCGCGCTGCAGCTCTCGGTGTACCGCGTCGTCCAGGAGGCGCTGACCAACGTCGTGAAGCACGCCGGGCCCGCGAATGCCCGCGTCGAGCTGCGTCGCGAGGGCGACGACGCGGTGGTGGAGGTGCTCGACGACGGCTTCGGCAACTCGCTCAAGTGGCCGGTCGCCAGCGACCTCGAGCACCACGGCATCGTCGGGATGCGCGAGCGCGTCGCCGCCTACGGCGGCGCGATCGAGACCGGCCCGCGCCCCGAGGGCGGCTTCCGGGTGCTCGCCCGTCTGCCCGTCGGGGGGGCGCCGCAGTGACGAGCAGCGTCCTCGTCGTCGACGATCAGGCGCTCGTGCGCGGCGCCTTCACGGTGCTCGTGAACTCGGCCGAGGACCTCGTCGTCGTCGGCGAGGCGGCCGACGGCGCCGAGGCGGTGCGGATCGCCGGGGAGCGCCGCCCGGACGTGGTGCTGATGGACGTCCGCATGTCCGAGATGGACGGCATCGAGGCGACGCGCCGGATCGTCTCGGCGGCGGGCGGGGAGACGACGCGGGTCCTCATCCTCACCACCTTTGACCTCGACGAGTACGTCTACGAGGCGCTGCGGGCGGGGGCGAGCGGCTTCCTCCTGAAGGACACCCCGCCGGCGGACCTGCTCGCCGCGATCCGCATCATCGCCGCGGGGGAGGGGCTGCTCGCGCCGAGCGTGACCCGCACGCTGATCGAGGAGTTCGCCCGCCGCCAGCCCCCCGAGGCGCGGGACTGCCCGGTCCTCGACGCGCTCACGCCCCGCGAGCGCGAGGTGCTCGTGCTCGTCGGCCGCGGCCGCTCGAACAGCGAGATCGCCGGCGAGCTGCACATGAGCGTCGCCACCGCGAAGACCCACGTGAGCCGGCTGCTCGCGAAGCTCGGCTCCCGCGACCGCGCGCAGCTGGTGGTCGTCGCCTACGAGTCGGGGCTGATGTCGGTGCACGGCGCCGGTGAGCCCGCCCAGTAGGCGGGAGGCGGTCAGCCGGTGCGGCGGCTCAGTCGGGGTTGGCCGCCGCCCACTGCGTCATCAGCTCCAGGCGGTTGCCCGCTTCCCGCAGGCGCTTGCTCGTCGTCGCGAGGTCGTCGACGGCGCGCGCCTCGACGGGGCCGCCGCCCCGCTGAGAGTGCGCCTCAGCGGGGCGGCCGGAGGCCGTCGACGATCATCGGCAGCAGGCGGGCGCTCTGCTGTGAGGTGAGGGCGGGGTTGGTGCACATCGAGCCCATCAGCTGGAACAGATCGGTGCCCTCGATGTCGGTGCGGGCGACGCCGGCCTCCTGCGCGCGGCGGAGGATCTCGGCGACGGCGGCGTCGATCCGCTCGCGCGTCCCGACCCGCAGCTCCGGGTGCTTCTCGAAGGCCTCCTGAAGCTCGTTGATGAAGGTCCGCTTGCCCTGCGCATAGCGCACGAAGGCCTCGAGGAAGCTGACGAGGGCCTCCCAGGGCTCGAGGTTGGCCTGGGCTTTCTCGGCGGTGACGATCAGCGCGTCGACGTCGCTCTGGTAGACGGCCTCGACGAGGTCGATGCGCCTGGGGAAGTGGCGGTAGAGGGTGCCGACCCCGACGCGCGCCTCTTTGGCGATGGCGTCCATCGAGGCGCCCCCGCCCTCACGTGCGAACACCTGCCTCGCGGCGGCGACCAGCCGGTCGTAGTTCCGGCGGGCGTCCGCCCGCATCGCCTTGCCGCCCTCTTCCTCGCGCATCCTTCCCCACCTCGCTTCGCAGGCCCGACGGGCCGCTCCCCGGATTTCTTTTCCCCGGGTGTTGCTAAACGGAGGGGCCCTCCGTATAGTAATCGGAGGAAGCTTCCGCTTAGCCACAGAGTAACAGCGGAAAGGTCGATGTCAATGCCGAGCAGCACCCTTCTCGAAACGCGCGCAGCAGCCAAAACGCCGCCCGACAGCGGTGCATTCCGCTCCGACTCGCGCTCCGGCGCCCACCCCCGCCTCTTCCTCGTCACGATCCTCACGGCGCAGCTGATGGCGACCCTCGACGGGACGATCGTGAACGTCGCCCTGCCGCACATCCAGCGCGGCCTCGGCTTCTCGAGCACCGGGCTGTCGTGGGTGCTGAACGCCTACATCCTCGCCTTCGGCGGCCTCCTCCTCCTCGGGGCGCGCGCCGGCGACCTGCTCGGCCGCCGCCGCACCTTCCTCCTCGGGATCGGCCTCTTCTCGGTCGCCTCGCTGGCGGGGGGCTTCGCCACCGACGGCACGACGCTGCTCGCGGCGCGCGCGCTGCAGGGCGCGGGCTCCGCGCTCGCCGCCCCCTCCGCGCTCGCGCTCCTCACCCAGGTCTTCTCCGAGGGGCGGGAGCGGGTACGGGCACTCGGGCTGTTCACCACGATGGCCGCGGCGGGCGGGGCCACCGGCCTCGTCGCCGGCGGCCTCCTCACCGAGTGGGCCTCCTGGCGCTGGGTGATGTTCGTGAACGTGCCGATCGGGGTCGCGGTGCTCTTGAGCGGGCGCATCGTCCTCTCCGAGACGCCCCGCCGCACCGGCCGCTTCGACCTCGGCGGCGCCCTCAGCTCGACCCTCGGCATGACCGGCCTCGTGCTTGGTCTCGTCGAGGCGGCGAGCCAAGGATTCACGAGCCCCTCGAGCGTCGTCCCACTCGTCGCCGGGGCGATGCTGCTGCAGCTGTTCGTCGCCCACGAGCGGCGCGTCGAGGAGCCGATCCTGCCGCTGCGCCTCCTCGCCCACCGGGCGCGCAACGCCGCCAACCTCGCCCGCGGCCTCGTCTTCGCAGGGATGTACGGGATGTGGTTCTTCCTCTCGCAGTTCCTCCAGGACCTGCAGGGCTACTCGCCGCTGCGCACGGGGGTGACGTTCCTCGCCCTCCCCGCCTCGGTCTTCGTCTCCTCGCAGCTCACGAGCCGGGTCCTCTCCGACCGCCTGAAGGCGCGGACGCTGATGCTCGGGGGCATTGGCCTCGTCGCGGCCAGCCTCGTCGCGGCGAGCCGCCTGCACGTCGGCGCCTCGCCGCTCGAGGCCCTCGCGAGCCTCGTCGTCCTCGGCCTCGGGTCGGGCACCTCGCTCGTCTCGCTCACCTCGGCGTCCCTCACCGACGTCGAGCCCGCCGACGCCGGCGCCGCCTCCGGCCTCGTGAACGCCGCCCAGCAGATCGGCGCCGCCCTCGGCCTCTCCGGCCTCGTCACGGTCTTCGGTTCGGTCACCCACCACGCACAGCTCAGCCAGGCGGCGGGCACCGTCCTGTCGGCGCCGGCGCGCGCCACGCTCATCCATGGGATCGACGTCACCTTCACCGCCGGCCTCGCCTTCGCCCTCGTCGCCCTCGCCGTGGTGCTGGTCGCGCTGCGGCCGGCGAGGCTCCCGCGCGGCGGGCGGGCCGACCTCGGAGGCGAGCTGCTGGTGGAGGGCTGACGTCCCCATGGCCCGCGGGGCGTGCCCGCGGGCCCATGGGCGGCGGGACGTGCCCGCGGCCCATGGGCTACTCGGCGAATGCCTGGCGGAGGCGCACCGCGACGAGCTTCTCGACGAGGGCCTCGGGGAGCGGTTGGTCGATCGGGAAACGCAGCGCCCCGGTCGAGAAGGTGTAGTCGGTGAGGTCGTCGGCGAGCACCGGGAAGACCGAGCCGCTGTGCGGCAGGTAGCTCAGGTGCCGCGTGAAGGCGGCGAAGCCGGCGACGGTCTTGCCCCGCAGCCGGAAGGCGGGCAGGCCGTAGGAGATGCCCTCCTCGGCGTCGGGGAGGAGGCGCCGGAGGCTCTCGCGGAGCGCGGCGAGGGTCGCCCGCTTGGGCTCGTCGAGGCTCGCCAGGTAGGCGTCGATCTCCTCGCGGGCCACGCAGCGATTGTCGAGCCGCCGCCGACTGCGGTCAAGGGCTCGGTTGACGGGGGCCCGCCGGTGGTGGAGCGTGTCAGCGAAGACGACGGACGGAGGTGCGCGGATGCAGCGGTCGGTGCTGAGGCAGGTGGACCCGACGGCGGTCGCCACCAATGCGGAGCTGCTCATCTCGGCGGACTCCCACGTCGACGAGCCTCCCGACCTCTGGGCGACACGCCTCCCGGCCGACCTTCGCGACGCGCTCCCTCCGCTCCCGGACCGTTCCGGGGACCTGCCCGGCGCGACCGATCCGGCGGACCGCCTCGGCGTCATGGAGCGCGACGGAGTGAGCATGGAGGTGCTCTATCCGACGCTCGGGCTCACCCAGTACAAGCTGACCGACGCGCACCTGCAGCGCGAGTGCTTCCGGGTCTACAACGACTGGATCGTCGAGTACTGCGCCGGCACCCCGGGACGCCTCGTCGGGGTGCCGATGATCTCCGCCTACGACATCGACCTCGCCGTGAAAGAGCTCGAGCGCACCACCGCGGCGGGGCTGAAGGGCGCCCTCCTCTGGCACGTCCCTCCGGATGGCCTCGAGTACACGACGGGCCACTACGACCGGCTGTGGGCCGCGGCCGAGGAGATGGCGGCGCCGATCAACCTCCACATCCTGTCGGGCTTCAGCTACTCGAGCCGCCAGCGGATGCGCGGCATCGAGCAGTTCCGCGGCAGCGTCGAGTACAAGGTGATGGACGCCATCCACGGCCTCTTCGACTTCCTCTTCTACGGCACCCTTGACCGCTTCCCCCGCCTGAAGCTCGTGCTCGTCGAGTTCGAGATCGGCTGGATCCCCTGGATCCTCCAGCAGTGGGACTACTACGCGCGCCGTCACGGGGAGATGAACGGCCTCGAGCTGAGCGCTTCGCCGAGCGAGCTCTTCGAGCGGCAGGTCTACGCGACCTTCGTCAGCGACGAGGTCGGCTCGCACCACTTCCCGCACGGCTGGGGGGTGCGCAACTGCATGTGGTCGAACGACTTCCCCCACGGCAACAGCAGCTGGCCGAACTCCCGCCAGGTGATCGACCGCGACCTCGGTGGCCTCGCCCCCGAGGTGCTGCGGCGGATCCTCTCCGAGAACGTCACCGAGCTCTACGGCCTCGAGGCGCCACCCCCGATCGGGGGCTGAGTGCCAGCGGCGGGCCGCTCGCCCAAGGCCACGGGGCCGTCGTTGCGCGCTACGGCCCGGTGTTGCCGACGTAGAGCGCGGCACGGCGCGAAAGCAGAGGGGTGGCTCACTGAGCTCCTCCAGGTAGTGAGCCGTCCAGCCGGCGACGCACGCGATCGTGGAGATCGCGAGCCCCGAAGAGCGGTCCATGTTGACGGCGAAGGCGAGCGCCGCGAGCGAGAAGTCGATGCTCCGGTCAGGCCGGCTCGCGCGGAACTCCCGGCTCGGTGCCGCCTTCGCGCTCGGCTTCCTTGTCCCCGGGCGGGGCCTCTTCTCCCGCGTCCCCGGGCGGGGCCTCTTCGGCCTCGGGATCGGGGCTCTCCGGCTTCGGCGGCGGCTCTGGCTGAGGAACGGTCATACCGCCTCTATTACCCCGTCGCGCCCTCCTCCATCTCGTCCGGCGCGCTCGGGCGGGCGTCGAGGCGGTAGCGGGCGTACGCGGGCATGAAGCGGGCGATCGCGAGCACGCCGAGGATGCAGCCGAGCCCTCCCGAGACGATCGAGAGCTGTGCGTTCGAGAGCGCCGCGACGAAGCCGGCCTCAGCGTTGCCGAGGCGGCCGATCTGCACCGAGATGCTCTGCAGCGAGGTGAGCCGCCCGCGCAGGCGATTGGGCGTCTCGGCCTGGAGGATGGTGTTGCGCATCACCGCCGAGACGGCGTTCCCCCAGCCCGCGATGGCGAGCAGCGCGACTCCCGCGGCGAGCCACGGGACGAAGCCGAAGGCGGCGATCGCAAGCCCCCAGACGACCACCGCGATCAGCACCGCGCGCCCCTGGTAGCGGACGCGCTGGGTCCAGCCGCTCACCGTCGCGCCGAGGAGCGCGCCGATCCCTGGCGAGGCGGTGAGGAGGCCGAAGGTGCGCGCCCCGCCGTGGAAGTGGACAAAGGCCATGTAGGGGAAGAGCGAGGTCGGCAGGCCGAGCAGCGTCGCGTTGATGTCCGCGAGGAAGCAGGCCTGGATCACCTGCCGGCGCTTCAGAAAGGCGAAGCCCTCGGCGATCGACGACAGGCTGAAGCGACCGCCTGCCGCGCCGAGGGCGGGGAGCCGCAGCACCGAGCGCGTCGCGGCCAGCGTCACCGCGACGTCGATCCAGTAGACCGCCGCGATGTCGTGGGAGAAGGTGGCGATGAGCACCCCGGCGATCGCGGGCCCGGCGACCTGCCCGAGCTGGGAGAGCGCCTGGCGGAGGACGTTCGCGGCGATGTAGGAGTCGCGGTCCACCAAGGTGATGAGCACGGCGGTGCGCGTCGGCGTGTCGATGCCGGTGAGCGCCCAGGTCGCCCCGGAGCAGACGTAGAGGGGCCACAGCGCCGGGTGCCCGCCGAGGGCGTTGAGCGCGAGGGCGACGCTTGAGACCGACAGCAGCAGCGCGGTGACGACGAGGAGGCGCCGGCGGTCGACGGCGTCGACGATCGCCCCGCCGAAGACCGGCGTGATCACGCCGGGCACGACCTGCGCCACGCTGATCAGGCCGACCGCGACGTTGGAGCGCGTGAGGATGAAGACCTGGTAGACGACGGTGGTCACCGTGAGCCAGGTGCCGAACTGACGGAGGCCGAAGCCGACCCACAGCCGGCGGAAGTCGGGGAAACGCCGGAGCGGCCCGAGGTCGACGAAGATCGATGCGGCGACTGCGCTCTCCTCTTGGACGGGCACCCCTCGGCCGAGCGGAAGGTATCAGCCCCCCTCTGGGCGTGGAGGGTGCACCGTGGCACGCCGTGGGGCGGACGGATACGGTCGAACCCATCGGGGCGCGGCGGTCCCGGCCCGAGCCGACGACGGGAGCCCGCCGCCGGGCGCTGCACCTTCACGATCGGAGCGAGACTCCCTCCATGATCCGCCTCGCCACCCGCGACGACCTCGGCGAGCTCGTCGCGATGATCCGCGAGCTCGCGCACTTCGAGCGCGCCCTCGAGGAGGTGGAGATCGACGAGGCGATGCTCGGACGGGCGCTCTTCGGCGAGGAGCCGGCCGCCTTCGCCCGGCTCGCGCTCGTCGACGGGAGTTTCGCCGGGATGGCGATCTACTTCCGGAGCTTCTCCACTTGGACGGGACGGCCGGGCATCTGCCTCGAGGACCTCTATGTCCGCCCCGCGCACCGTGGCCGCGGCGTGGGCCGGGCGCTGCTCGCCGAGCTGGCGTGCCTCGCCGTCGCCGAGGGGTGCCCGCGGCTCGAATGGTCGGTGCTCGACTGGAACGCGCCCGCGATCGCCTTTTACCGCTCGATCGGCGCGCTCCCAATGGAGGAGTGGACCCGCTACCGCCTCGCCGGCCTCGCGCTCGCGGCGTTCGCGGCCTCGGGCTGACCTGCGGCGGCGGCGCCCACCGGGGCCTCAGGGCGCGGCGTGCTCGAAGTTGAATATCCAGTGCACCCCGAAGCGGTCGAGGCAGCTCCCCCACGTCGCGCCCCAGAACATGTCGGCAAGCGGCGCGAGGTCGGTCGAGCCCTCCGAGAGTGCGTCGAAGAGGCGCTCGGTCTCCTCACGGCTGTCGGGCTCGACGTTGATCGTCGTGTTGTTGCCGATCCGCAGCTCGTGGCCCATCGACTCGAGGATGTCGGTGCCCATGATCACGTGGCCGGCGAGGATCGGGAGCGCGACGTGCAGCACCTTCTGCTGCTCGTCCTCGGAGAGCTTCGGGGCGTCGTCGCCCGCGGGGATGTCGGCCCATCCGCCGGATCGGTGCGACGTAGTCCGTGCCGAAGACGCCCTTGTAGAACTCGAAGGTCTCCTCAGCGTTGCCGTCCAAGTTCAGGTAGTCGTGACCCGCACCATCGTCGCCCTCCTCGGCTCGGTTGTCCTAGATCCCCATCGCCTCTTCGTAGGCTTTGCGCACCTCGGGGGGCTGGCCGGCGTAGAAGGCGAAGTAGTCGTCGGCGGGGCGCGGCGAGTCGGGGCGCTGCTCGCGCCGCTGCAGCCACTCCTTCTTCGGCAGCCCCTTCTCCATCAGCAGCCGCCGGTCGTCCGGCCAGCGGACGGGGGAGTTCTTCTCCGGGTCGCGGACGATGCCCATCGGGTCGCGGCCCTCGGCGATGGCCGCGAGGTCCGAGAGCAGCTGCTTGCGGAACATCCGCACGCCGAGGTCGCTCGCGCCGAGGTGCTCGTTCTCGCGGTCCGCGAGCCTGCCCTGGCCGACCCAGGCGATCGTGTCCTGGTTGATGACGTGGGTGTTGATCCAGCGCCCCGTCACCGGGTCGGTGATCTCGGCGTACCAGTGGGGGATCTTCTCCTGCACGTAGGGGCGCTGCTCGAGGGGCACGGGCTCGTAGCTCCAGACCACCGAGAGGGTGTGCGTGTCGTCGACCGGCACCCGGTACTCGAAGTGCGTGCCGCCCGGCATGAACAGGTTCGGCATCATGTGCAGGCGCGGCTGGGTCCAAAGCGGCGAGGTCTCGTCGGTGTTCTCGAGGATCCGCTTGTAGCCGAAGCCGTACTCCCACTCGTCGATGCCGATGCGCACGTGCGCCGCGGCGCGCTCGCCCTTCGAGAAGCGGCCGAGCTGCTCGAGGGCCCAGTTGTTGTGCAGCCACTCGAAGTGCACCGGGTCGATGTTGTTCTCCGCGCACTGCAGCCAGTTGCAGTCCACCTCGGCGAGGACGATCTGGCGGAAGCCGTTCTCGTAGGTGAACAGCTCCCAGTTCGGGCAGAGCGGTGCGGGTTGTGGCCCGAGGTAGCAGAAGACGAGCCCGGCGAGCTCCTGGACGGGATAGGCGCGGGCCTTGATCGAGTCCCTGAAGCGCCGGTTCTCGTGCTGCACGTCCTCGAAGGGCTGGGAGGTGCAGTTTCCCTCGGCGTCGAAGGCCCAGCCGTGGTAGCTGCAGCGCAGGCCGCACTCCTCGACGTAGCCGTAGGAGAGGTCGGCGCGGCGGTGCGGGCAGTGGCGCTCGAGCATCCCGTAGCTGCCGGAGCGGTCCTTGTAGAGGACGAGGTCCTCGCCGAGCAGGCGCACGGCCTTGGTGCGCTGCTCGTCGAACTCGGTGGCGGCGGCGACGGGGTGCCAGTAGCGGCGGAGCAGCTCGCCCATCGGAGTGCCCCGCGAGGTGCTCGTGAGGAGGACGTTCTCTTCGGTGCTCAGCATGGGGCCCCCTTCTGCCGTGTGGCGATTTTAGGGCGCCGCGGGGCCGAGGGGAACCCGCCGGGGCAGATTCCTGTGCACGTGCGCGTGGAAGTGCTGTTCTATGCTGCGGAGGTCGGCGGGGGGCCGCCGGCACCCGCTCGCCGGTTGGCCGGCGAGCGGGGCTCGTGGACTTTGGGGGGCCATCGGATCGTGACGTCCGTGACATTGGGCGCCCCGGCCGCCTCTACTCCGCCCCGCCGGAACCGCCTCCTGCACGCGTTCGCCTCCTCGCCGAGCCTGCGGGTCATCGGCCGCCGCCTGCTCACCGCGATCCCAGTGCTCTTCGGGGTCTCGTTCATCACCTTCTCGCTGCTCAACCTCCTCCCCGGCGACGCGGCGAGCTCGCTCCTCGGCCTGAACGCCACCCCGCAGGAGCTGAAGGCGCTGCGGATCCGGCTCAACCTCAACGAGCCGTTCTTCACCCGGTTCGGCCACTGGTTCGGCAACGTGCTGAGCGGGCACTTCGGGAACTCGCTCGCGAGCGGCCAGTCGGTCACCTCGATCCTCGGCCAGCGGGTCCCGGTCTCGATCGAGCTGATCCTCTTCGCCTTCGTGCTCTCGGTCGCCTTCTCGATCCCCGTCGCCGTCCTCGCCGCCCGCCACCCGCGGGGTTTCGTCGACCGCTGCTCGATCCTCGTCTCGATGGCCGGCCTCGCGACGCCGAACTTCGTGCTCGCGCTGCTCGCGAGCCTCGTCTTCGCCCTCCACCTGCGCCTCGTCCCGGTGCTCGGCTACGTCCCGCTCAGGCAGAACTTCTGGGAGAACATCCACTCGATGGTGCTCCCGGCGGCGACCATCGCTTTCGGTCTGTTCTGCACCTACACGCGGCTGCTGCGCGCCGACATCGTCGAGCAGCTCGTCGCCGAGGACTACATCACCACCGCGCGCGCGAAGGGCGTCCACCCCTGGGTGATCCTCGTCCGCCACGCGCTGCGCAACTCGATGTTCGGCCTCCTCACGCTGATCGGTCTCAACCTCGGCACCCTGATCGGCGGGACGGTGATCATCGAGCAGATCTTCGCCCTCCCGGGCATGGGCCAGGAGCTCATCCAGGCGATCAACAACCGCGACGTGATCGTCGTCGAAGGGGTGGTGCTGCTGATCGCGGTGGTCATCGTGCTCGCCAACCTCGCGACGGACCTGCTCTACGCCGTCCTCGACCCGCGGATCCGCTATGGCCGTTCGACTTCCTGAGGTCTCGGTCGCCGAGATCGGCGTCACCGCGGTGCACGACGCCGCGGAGATCGCCGCGCCGCGCTGGCGGCGCGACCTCGAGCTCTGGCTGCCGGCGGGCTTCCTCGCCCTGCTCGTCGGGGCGTGCTTCCTCTGGCCGCTCATCGACCACAGCCTGCCGAGCCCGGTGGGCGGCCAGCTGCAGAACGCCAACGTCCCGCCGCTCTCGCGGGGGGCGCTGTTCGGCACGGACAACCTCGGCAACGACATCTTCTCCCGCATCCTCTACGGGGGGAGGGTCTCGATCGAGGTCGGCCTCGGCGCCAACCTCATCGGCCTCTGCCTCGGCGGCTACTACGGGGTCTTCGCGGCCTTCAAGGGGGGCCTCATCGAGGCGACGATGATGCGCATCCTCGACATGTTCCTCGCCTTCCCGGCGCTCATCCTCGCGATCGTCGTCTCGCAGTTCCTCGGACCGAGCGAGCTGCACGTGATCTTCGCGATCTCCTTCTTCTCGGTCCCCGCCTTCGCCCGCATCGCCCGCGCGCAGACGCTGCGGCTGCGCGAGCAGACCTACGTGACGGCGGCGCGGCTCTCGGGGCGCAAGGACCGGGCGATCCTCTTCGGCCACGTCATCCCGAACGTCGTGCCGAACCTGCTCACCTTCGGCCTGCTCGGGATCCCGATCGTGATCATCGTCGAGGCGGCCCTCAGCTTCCTCGGCTACGGGGTGCCGCCGCCCGGGCCGAGCTGGGGGAACATGCTCGCGGTCGGCCAGAGCTACCTGTCGAGCAACCCGGACCTCGTGATCATCCCCGCCGCCTTCCTCATCGCCACGGTCCTCAGCCTGAACCTCGTCGGCGACGCGGTGCGCGACCGCTGGGCGAGCCGGTGACGACCGCCGAGGCCGGGCGCCTCGCGGCGCGCGACGAGCATCCGGCGCATCAGCTGCGGCGCTTCGACGACGTCACGGCGCCGGTGCTGCTCGACGTGAACGACCTGCGGGTGCGCTTCAACGGGGGCGGCCGCGTCGTGCGCGCCGTGAACGGGGTCAGCTTCAGCGTCGCCCCCGGCGAGACGCTCGCGGTGATCGGCGAGTCCGGCTCGGGCAAGACCGTCACCTCGCGGGCGGTGATGGGGCTGCTCCCGCCGACGGCGCAGGTCTCGGGGTCGGTCCGCTTCGAGGGCCGCGAGCTCGTCGGGTGCTCGGAGAAGGAGCTCCGCCAGGTGCGCGGGCGCCTCATCTCGATGGTCTTCCAGGATCCCGCCCGCTCGCTCAACCCGACGATGCGGATCGGCGCGCAGATCCGCGAGGCGGTGCGCGTGCACGAGAAGATCACGAGGCAGCAGGGCCGCGACCGAGCGATCGAGCTGCTGCGGATGGTGCGACTCCCCTCGCCGGAGACCCGCTACGTCGAGTACCCCCACCAGCTGTCGGGGGGGATGCGCCAGCGGGTGATGATCGCGATCGCCCTCGCCTGCCGGCCGAAGCTGCTGATCGCCGACGAGGCGACGACCGCCCTCGACGTCACCACCCAGGCCCAGATCATGGAGATGCTCCTCGAGCTGCAGCAGGAGATGGGGATGGCGCTCCTTCTCATCAGCCACGACATGGGCCTCGCCGCCTCCTACACGAGCGAGGTGGCGGTGATGTACGCCGGCCGCATCGTCGAGGGGGCGGCGACCGAGGAGCTCTTCGAGCGGGTGCGGATGCCCTACACCAAGGTGCTCCTCGACGCGATCCCGCGCATCGACCGCCCCTCGCACTCCCTCCTCCCCGTCGTCCCCGGCCGGCCGCCGGACCTCAGCGACCTCGCCGACAACTGCGCCTTCAACCCCCGCTGCCCGCGCGTCACCGAGCGCTGCCGCGTCGAGCGCCCCGCGCTCGAGGAGCACGAGCCGGGTCACCGCTACGCCTGCTTCCACCCGCACAGGGCGGAGGGGGAGTGACCGCGCTCGACGAGCCGCCGCCCGCGGCGCCGGGAGCGCCCCTCCTCGAGGCGCGCCACGTCGTGCAGGAGTTCGTCGTGCGCGACCACGGCGGGGTGCGCGGCGGGGTCGTGCAGGCGGTCTCGGACGTCTCGTTCGAGGTGCGCGAGGGGGAGACCCTCGGCATCGTCGGTGAGACCGGCTCGGGGAAGTCGACCCTCGCCCGCTCGATCCTGCAGTCGCCCCGCCCGAAGTCGGGCGAGGTGCGCTTCCGCGGCGTCGAGCTCACCAAGCTGCGCAAGGGCGAGCTGCTCGACGCCCGCCGCCACGTGCAGATGGTCTTCCAGGACCCCTTCGGCTCCCTCGACCCGAAGTGGAAGGCGGCGCGCATCGTGGAGGAGCCGTTGCTCGCCTACGGGGTGGGCGCCGCCGAGCGGGGGAGGCGCGTCCGCGAGCTCCTCGACCTCGTCGGCCTCGACCCCTCGCTCTACGCCGACCGCCGGCCCCGCCAGCTCTCCGGCGGCCAGTGCCAGCGGGTGGCGATCGCCCGCGCCCTCGCGCTCTCGCCGGCGCTGATCATCTGCGACGAGGCGGTCAGCTCGCTCGACGTGCTCATCCAGGCGCAGATCCTCAACCTCTTCGAGCAGCTGCGCGCCGAGCTGCGCCTCGCCTACCTGTTCATCGCGCACGACCTCGCGCTCGTGAAGCAGGTGAGCGACCGGGTCGCGGTGATGTACCTCGGCCGCCTCTGCGAGGTCGGCCCCGCGGAGGAGATCTACCGCCAGCCGCTGCACCACTACACCCGCGGCCTGCTCGACTCGATCCCGAGCCCGGACCCGAAGGTCGGCCGCCGCCGCCCGTCGGAGAACCTCGGGGGCGAGCCGCCCTCGCCGCTCGACCCGCCGAGCGGCTGCCGCTTCCGCACCCGCTGCCCGCGCGCCGAGGAGCGCTGCGCCGCCGAGGTGCCCGAGCTGCGCACGCTCGCCCCGGGCCACGAGGTCGCCTGCCACTTCCCCCTCGAGCACGCCGCCGTCTGATCCGTGGCGTGGCGCGGGAAGGGGCCCGCCGCAGCGGGCCCCTTCCCCTACGCGACGTCCTGTCGCGGCGCTACTTCATCCAGACGTTCTCCCAGTCGACGACCGGGGTGCCGTTGGCGACGCCCTGGACGTTCGAGCGGGTGACGATGAGCACCGGCTTCGCGTACTCGAAGATCGCCTCGGCCGTCTTGTTCATCTGCTGGTTGACCTTCGCATAGACGCGGGCGCGCGTCGGCGCCGAGGCGAAGGCCGCCCCCTGGTTCATCAGCCCGTCGAGGGTCGGGTCCTTGATCCCCGAGAAGTTGCCGTAGGAGGCGAAGTAGATCGGCAGGTCGATCGCCGGGTCGATGCTGTTGCCCCAGTTCGAGCTGATCGCCTGCCAATTGCGCGAGGCGATGAGACCGAGCAGGTTCTGCAGGCTGTCGATCTTCACGTTCACTTTGATGCCGGCCTGTCCCCACATCGACTGCAGCGCCTCGGCCTCGGTGATCCAGAACTGGGTGTTCGTCGTCGTGTCGAGGGTGATCGTGAGGCCGCCCAGCTGCTGGACGAGGGCCTTGGCCTTGGTGAGGTTGTAGGCCGGGTAGTCCGAGACCTTCGGCTGGTAGAAGAGCTGGCCGGGGCCGGTGTAGCCCTGGACCGGCGTGTAGATGTGGCCGTAGAGGTTGGCGACGAGGGACTTCGGGTTCGTCGCGTAGGCGAGCGCGAGGCGCGCCGTCGGGTTGTTGAAGGGCGGCAGGTTGTTGTTCAGCGCGACGAACTGGATGAGGATCGCCGGCAGCCGGTAGGTGGTGAGGCCCGCCGTGCTCTTGGCCTGCTGGAAGATCGGGATCGTCGTCACGATCGAGTACTGCGCCTGACCCGCCTGGATCGAGGAGAGGTCCGTCTGGTCGTTCCCCGTCGAGGTGAAGGTCAGCGAGTTCAGGTAGGGCCGGCCCTTCTGCCAGTACCCGGGGTAGCGCTTCAGCACGAGCTGCGAGCTCGCCGAGTTGCTCACCACCTCGAAGGGCCCCGCACCGACAGGGTGCTGGGCGTAGGCCGCCTCACCCATCCGCGCGAGCGCCGTCGGCGAGGTGACCCAGTTCGGTGCCTCGTTCACGAACGCCGGGATGATCGGCGAGAAGGGCGACGAGAGGGTGAGGACCACCGTGTACTTCCCCTGGGCGGCGATCGAGGTCACCGCCTTGAAGTTCGGGAGGCAAAGGCAGGCGTTCGCCGGCAGCAGGTCGCGCTGGATGCTCTGCGCGACCGCCTGCGCGTTGAAGGGCGTCCCGTCCTGGAACTTCTGGCCGGGGCGGATGGAGATCAGCACCTTCAGGTTGTGGTCGGCGAGGTGGTAGCCGCTCGCCATGCTCGGGACGATCGTGCCGTTCGGGCCGACCTCAAAGAGCTGTCCGAAGATCGCGTTGTTCTCCGTCGCGTCCGCGGTGTCCTGGGTGTTCGTCGCCGGGTCGAGGCCCGGCCACTCGCCGCCGTTCACGAGGTCGACGAGCGACCCGCCGTGGTGCACGGCGGCGACCGCGGCCGCGTGGTGCGATGACGAGGCCGTCGCGGAGCTGATCGGCCCGAAGGCGACGACCCCGAGGGCCAGTGCCGCGGCGGCGACAAGTCGCCCGTGTCGGATGTGCATGTGAAACCCCCTGCCGCCCCCCGGCGGCCAGCTCCCCCCGATGGACGCCACTACCGCAGGAGCAGGCGGAGATCCTGGTGGCGTCGCATTTTTTGTGTTCGTATGAGACACGTCGTACCACGAGTTGTCAAGGACCCCCCGCAGCCCGCAGCGCCTCCCCGCCGCTGTAATCTACCGGGCCGGCGGCGGCGGCGAGCGCCCCCGGTCCCCCCTCCCGGCTCGCGCCGGGCCCGCCGAGGCGGGCACTGGCGACGAGCGCGGGAACGGCCTCTTCCTCCCAGCCGGGTGCCATCAGGTGGACCCCGCCCACCCCCGGCACGCCGCGCAGCTCCTCGATGACGCGCGCCGCGACCGCGATCCCCGCGGCGCGCGCCTCGGCGCCCTCGAGGCCCGCGAGGGCCGAGAAGGTCGCGGCGTCGACCTCCACGCCGGGGATGCGGTCGAGGCGCTCGAGCATTGCCGTGCCGCGCGGCGGGGTGACGCCGACGAGGACGGGCGCCCGATCGGCGACCCCCGCGGCGACGACGCCCGCGAACCACGCCGCGAAGCGTTCGACGTCAAAGACGATGTTCGTCTGCAGCAGCTCCGCCCCGGCGTCGAGCTTCTGGACGAGCTTGTCGACCGTGTCGACGAGCGGGTTCGCGGCTGCGGCGACGGTGAAGGCGGTCGGCGTGGTGAGCTCCTCACCGGCGTACAGGCGGCCCTTGTTCATCGCGGCGATGAGCGCGATGAGGCCGAGGGAGTCGAAGTCCGAGACCGCCCTCGTGAGCTCGCCGTAGGGGCCCACCGAGAGCGGGTCCCCCGAGAGGGCGAGCACGGCGCGCACGCCGAGGGCGTGCGCGCCGAGGAGGTCGCCCTGCAGCGCGAGCACGTTGCGGTCCCGCGTCGTCATCTGCAGGATCGGCGCGACGCCCTCGGCGAGGAGGAAGGCCGAGCTCGCGAGCGCCGAGCACTTCACCGTCGCCGCCTGGTTGTCGGTGACGTTCACGGCGTCGACGAGCCCGGACAGCGCCCGCGCCGCCCGCCGCAGCGGCTCGGGGTCCGGGTCGCGCGGCGGACCGAGCTCGGCGGTGACGGCGAGGCCCGGGCCGCGGGCGGCCGCGAGGAGCGGGCTCTCGGCGCTCACCGGAAGACGACCGCGCGGTTGCCGTTCAGAAAGACGCGGTGCTCGAGCTGCCAGGTGACCGCGCGCGCGAGCGCGGCGGACTCGTTCGCCTGGCCGAGGGCGGCGAGGCGCGCCGGGGACATCCGGTGGTCGACGCGCGTCACCTCCTGCTCGATGATCGGCCCCTCGTCGAGGTCGCTCGTCACGAAGTGCGCGGTCGCGCCGATCACCTTCACGCCGCGCTCGAAGGCCTGCCGGTAGGGGTTGGCGCCCTTGAAGGAGGGGAGGAAGGAGTGGTGGATGTTGATCGCCCGCCCGGCGAGCGCCTCGACGAGGGAGGGCGAGAGGATCTGCATGTAGCGGGCGAGGACGACGAGGTCGACCTGCAGCTTGTCGACGAGGGCGAGGATCTCGGCCTCCTGCTCGGCCCGGTTGTCGGGGCCGACGGGGAGGTGGTGGAAGGCGACGCCGTTGGCGCGGGCGACCGGGCCGAGGTCGGGGTGGTTCGAGACGACCGCCGCCACGTCGGCGTGCAGCTGCCCGGTGGCCTGGCGGAAGAGCAGGTCGTTCAGGCAGTGGCCGATGCGGCTGACGAGGATGAGGAGGCGCTGGCGGGCCTCGGCGTCGTAGAGGCCGACGATCATGCTGCCCGCCGCGGCGCGCGCCCGGAGCGCCTGCTCGAGCGCCTCCACCTCGCCGTCGGCGGCCACCCTGCTCGCCTCGACGCGCATGAAGAAGGTGTGCGTCAGTGGGTCGGCGAACTGCTGGCTGTCGTCGATGTTCCAGCCGCGCGTCGAGAATTCGCCGGCGATCTCGTAGATCAGCCCCGTGCGGTCCGTGCAGGTGATCGTGAGGACGAGGTGGCGCTCGCGGCTGCTCACGACGGCTCCCCGCCGAGGATCCCGACGCGGTGCGGGAGCGGCTCCTCGGGGGCGGTCTCCGCACCGCCGAGCTCGGCGCGCACGATGGCCGCGCCCTTCACCATTGCCTCGAGCTTGGCGCGGGCGACGGCCACGGGGAGGTGGCGCAGGCCGCAGTCGGGGTTCACCGCCAGCTGCTCGGGGGGGACGGTGCGCAGCGCCTGGCGGAGGCGCCCGGCGACGGTCTCGGCGCTCTCCACCTCGCGGCTCTTCACGTCGATCACCCCGCAGCCGACGACGAAGCGCTCCGGCTCGGGGCGGAAGAGCGCGAGGTCGTCGAGGCCCTTGCGGGCGAACTCGAGGACGAGCTCGTCGACGTGCGCCCCGAGCACCGTCGGGAAGAGGAAGTCGTAGTGCCCCTCCCAGGCGGGGCGGGCGTAGCGGTTGCCGTAACAGACGTGCAGGGCGACGCGCGCGGTGATCCCCTCGGTGAGGGTGTTCAGCCCGGCGATCGCCACCCGCACCGCCTCGGGGTAGCCGGCGAGGAAGGGCTCGTCGATCTGCAGGCGCGTCGCCCCGGCCGCCTCCAGCCGGCGCGCCTCGGCGCCGAGGAGGCGGGCGAGGGCCTGGACGAGCGCCCCCTCGTCGGGATAGGCCTCATTGGCGATCCGCCGCGAGAGAGAGAAGGGGCCGGGCATCGAGACCGTGACCTCGTGGTCGGTGAGGCCCTGCATGAAGGCGAGGTGGTCGACGAGGCCGAAGCCGCCGAAGTCGTCGGGCTCGGGGAGGCGCGAGCGGGCCGCGGCCTCGAGGTAGTCGAAGTAGTAGGTCTTCGGCGGCCCGGTGAGGGCGACGCCGGGGAGGCGCTCGACGAAGTGGTCCATGTCGTTGTCGCGGCGGTACTCGCCGTCGGAGACGACGTCGATCCCGGCGTGCAGCTGGTCGATGAGGGCGGCCTTGATCGCCATCTCGTTGATCTCCCCGAGGAGCTCGGGGGAGGCCCTGCCGAGGTGGAAGTCGGTCTTCACCCGCCCGAGCCACTCCGGCACCGAGTAGGAGCCGACGACCGCGGTGCGCAACAGGCGCGGCGCGCCGGCCGGCGCCGCGCCCTCGCCGGGCCCTGCGGGGTCGGCCGCGGTGCTCAATCGCGTGCCCGTGCGACGGCCGTCACGATCGGCGAGCGCGAGCCGTGCGCGAAGGGCTCGAAGGTGACGTGGTAGCCGCGACGGCTCGCCGCGGCGCTGAGCACCGGCCCGTTCACCCAGTTGACGACCGAGCCGTCGTACTTTCCGGGGCCGCGGAAGGCGCTCCGGTACTGCGCGAGGTCGGTGACGAACAGGTCGTGGCAGGTGAGGAAGCCGTACGGGTTGAGCAGCGGCAGGGTGTCGAGGAAGCTCGACACCGCCCCGTTGGAGGCGTGGAAGCGAACGTCGCCCTGGCCGGCGGTGAGCGGCTCGATGAGCTCCCCCGTGAGCTCCTCGCAGAGGAGGTAGCGGTCGAGCGGGCCGAGGGGGCGGTAGCGCTCGGCGAGGCGCAGCCGCGACCACACCTCGCGCCAGAAGGTCGTCGCCGCGGCCGCGTCGGCGAACACCGACGGCATCGTCTGGGAGAGGAGGCGGGGGCCGAGGGTGACGAGGCGCGCGACGAGCCCCTCCACCCAGTGGGGCTCCATCCCGAGCGTCTCGGCGAGGGCGCGCACGTCGGCGCCGGGGAGGTGGGCGCGCACCTCGACCTGGTGTAGCTCGCCGTCGAGGCAGGCGAGCTCGTCGGTCGGGAGGTTGTCGTAGACGTTCGAGATGTAGACGAAGAAGACCTCGCCGTCGAGGAAGCGGAGCGTCTCGCGGGGGTGGGCGGCGTCGAGCGCGAGGGTGGAGACCTTGTCGCGGTGCTCGGCGACGGTCTGGCGGGCGAGGTCGAGGACATGGGTCGAGTAGTCGGCCATCAGGTACTGCAGGCGGCGGTAGTACTCGCGGCCGTGCTCTGCGTCGGCGCGGCGGAACTCCTCGAGCCAGACCCGCGCCTGCTCGCCGTTGCCGACCCCGATCTCGAGCACGGTGAGGTGCTCGGGGAGGGCGCGGCGCTCGGCGAGCGCGTCGAAGACGCGGAAGAGCTCGAGGACGACGGCACGCGCCGCCTCGCTCTTGGTCGCCGCGCTCTCGCCGCCGGGGAGGGTCTGCGCGTAGGCGCGCCCCGAGGCCTCCTCCCAGAGCGCGAGCTCCCCCCAGTAGAGGGCGTTGAAGCGCCACAGGACGCTGCGCGAGACGGGGCCGAAGTCCTCGAGCCACGCCGCCTCGCTGTCGTCGATGGCGAGGGCGGCGGCGATCTGGCCGTCGAGGAGGGAGGCGTCCGCGCGCCGGAGGTCGAAGGCGAGCTCGAGCTCCTCCTCCTTGTGGCCGAGGACCGGCCGCGCCATCACCGGCTCGCGGAAGTTCTGCTTGTACTGCACCCAGTCGCCGACGACGCGTGCCCGCGTCGGGTCGAGGGCGCCGGACTCGACGGCACGCAGCGCCGCGGCGGCCGCCTCGATCCCCTCTCCGACCCCGCGGCGCGCCGCGCCGTCCAGGCGGAGGTCGATGTTCACTGCGCCACCGCCTCGGGCTCGCGCGCCGCGAGGCCGACGCGCTCGAGGACCTCGACGATCGCCTCTTCCCAGGAGAAGGCCATGAGGTGGATGCCCCCGATCCCCGGGAGCGAGCGCAGCGCGGCGACCGTCTCGGCGCAGTACGCGATCCCCGCCTCCGCGAAGCGGGCGTCGGGGACGCCGTCGAAGCGCGCCGCGAATGAGGGGGGGACGACGACGCCGGGGATCCCGTGGCGGAGGCGCTCGAGCATCCGCCGCGAGCGCACCGGGCCGACGCCGGCGAGCACGGCGCAGCGCTCGAGGGCGCCGAGGTCCCCGAGGCGGCCGAGGAACTCGGCGAAGAGCGGGACGTCGAAGACGAACTGGGTCTGGAGGAACTGCGCACCGGCGGCGACCTTGCGCGCCGCGCGCTCGGGGCGGAAGGCGAGCGGGGGAGCGGCCGGGTTCTCGACCGCCCCGATCAGCCAGCGCGGCGGCGAGGAGAGCGCCGCTCCCGAGCCGAGGCGCCCCTCGTCGCGAAGGCGCGCCGCGGTTTCGATGAGCGTCAGCGCGTCGAGGTCGAAGACCCCCGCGGCCCCCGGCTCGTCCCCGGCGCTCTGGTGGTCGCCGGTGAGCAGGAGGACGTTCGGGATCCCGAGCGCCGCGGCGCCGAGGAGGTCGGACTGCAGCGCCAGGCGGTTGCGGTCCCGGCACTGCAGCTGGACGACGGGCTCCACCCCCTCCTCGGCGACGGCGACCGCCGCCGCCCAGCTCGCCAGGCGGACGACGGCGCCGGCGTTGTCGGTGAGGTTGACGGCGTGGACGTGCGGGGCGAGGAGCGCGGCGGCGCGCCGCAGCGCGGCGGTGTCGGCGCCCTTCGGGGGCGTCAGCTCGGCGGTGACGGCGAAGCGGCCCTCGGCCACCGCCGTCGCGAGACGGCCCCGCACCGGGCGGGCCCCGACGACGGCTGCGCTCACCGCGGCGCCCCCGCGTGGAGCGCGCCCCGGCGCGGGGCGGGCGAGCCGTCGCGCTCGAGCCAGTAGTTGACCCACGCGCTCTCCCCGACGCGCCGGTGGTCGAGCGGGCCGAGCAGCGGCGCGAAGCCTGCCGCGGCGCCCGCCGCAGCCGCGCGCTCGTAGCCCACGAGCCAGACGCAGCGCACCTCGGGGAAGACCTCGCAGCCCCCGTCGGCGCGCACCCCCCCGCACGGGCCGTTGCGCAGTTCCTTCGGGCAGGTCATCGGACAGGCGTAGCCGGTCGTCGGCAGCGCGCACTGGCCGCAGTCGCGACAGCCAAATGCCGCCTCTTTTACCCCGGCCTCGACGCGGTGCAGCGCCCGGTAGCCGCTCGGGTGGCGCTCGAGAGAGCGGCCGACGCCGCGCCACAGCCGGTTCGGGACGAGGAGGGCCCCGAGGCGGTAGCAGAGGCGCGCCCCGAGGCGGGGCCGGCGCGGTCGGGGCGCCGGAGCCGAAGCGGGGACGGGTAGCGGCACGGCGTCAGCGCCCGGCCGCGCTCCGCAGCGCCTCGGCACGGTCGACGCGCTCCCAGGGGAGGTCGAGGTCGACGCGCCCGAAGTGGCCGTAGCTCGCGGTCGGCTGGTAGATCGGCCGGCGGAGGTCGAGGTCGCGGATGATCGCCGCGGGGCGGAG
>DATLTN010000059.1 GCA_035533595.1 Acidimicrobiales bacterium | reverse complement strand
CCGACGGCTCTCGGCTAGGGCAGGCTCTGGTTCGGAGGGAACTGCTCGCCGAGCGACAGGCCCGTCCGACGTGATCTCGAACTGTCGGATCCGTGGATCGTGCGCGCTGCCGCGCGTCTTGAGGAGCGTGATCGCGAGCTTCACCTCGGAGTTACCCCGGAGGAACTGCAGGAGGACGACGTTGTCCGAGACGTGGGAGACGCCCCATGATGAGGTTGATGCCGTTCATCGGCTCGGTGCGCAGGAGGTATTCCGAGAGCTCTGCCGAGAACGGGTCGCGCTCGGCGCCGGACGACCCGTGCCTCCGCGCTCGTCGAGACCAACGTCTCGAATCTGCCGCTCACCGGCACCGTCTCCACGGCCACCGTGCCCTTCGGCTCAAGCGTCCTCACGCTCGCCATCTCACCGACGAGCCCGCTCACCGGACGATGGTCGGAATTCCTTCCCTGGGGCATCCTCGTCGTCGGCCTGCTCTTCACCATCGGGCTGGTCGTGATGACCGAGCGGCTGGTCCGTCGGCGCCAGCACGCGGAGCGACTGGCGGACGAGAACCGCCGTATGTACGGCGAGCAGCGGAACGTCGCGGTGACCCTGCAGCGCTCGCTTTTGCCGAAGGTGCTCCCCGCGATCGACGGGGTGCAGTTCGCCGCCGGCCACATCCCCGGTGAGTCCGGTATCGAGGTCGGGGGGGACTGGTACAGCGCGATTGCGATCGACGATCCCCGTTTTGCCTTCGTCATCGGCGACGTCTCGGGCGGGGGCTGGGTGCGGCGACGATCATGGCGGGGCTCTGCTACACGGCCCGGGCGTATGCGGCAGTCGTTACAGCCCGGCACGGATTCTCGAGATGGTCGGGAGGGAGATCAATCCCCCACCGACGGGCACTTTGCAACAGTTCTCGTCGGGCTCGTCGACAGCAGCCGACGCGAGGCCACCATGGCCAATGCCGGGCATCTTCCGGTGTTGCTCCTGCACGGCGACGAGAACGAGTTCGCGCGCATGCCGACCGGCGTGCCCCTCGGGCTCAGGGCGCCCGTCTACGAGTCGGTCACCCTGCCCATTGCTCCCCACTCGACGCTGCTCGCCTACACCGACGGGCTCGTGGAACGACGACGTGAGGATCTCGACGTCGGCATGGAGCGGCTGCGCAAGGCGGCCTCGGTGGTCACGCAGTACGTCGATGACCTCGTCGCGCACATCGTTGACGAGATCTTCGGCGAGCACGGTTCGGACGATGACACAGCGATCTTGGCGATTCGATGGCTTGACTGACCGGGGACGGTGGCAGGAGCGGCGTCCCGAGGGCGCGATCGGCACCTGAGCGATCGCTCGCGCGATGGCTGCGGGCGTCCGCAGTGCGGATCGCCCGCAGTCCGGCTCACCCAGGCGGGGGCTCAGGGAACGAGCCGCCCGCGCCCCGTGTAGACGGTACAGCTGCCGCCGCGCAGGAACCCGACGAGCGTCATGCCCGATTCCTCGGCCAGCTGGACGGCAAGGCTCGTCGCAGCGGAGACCGCGGCGACGAAGGCGATGCCGGCACGCATCGCCTTCTGGACGATCTCGAAGGAGACCCGTCCCGAGACCATGAGCGCGCACTCCGAGAGGGGCAGCCGCGCGTCGAGGAGCGCCCAGCCGACGACCTTGTCGACGGCGTTGTGGCGGCCGACGTCCTCTCGGAGGCAGAGCACCTCGCCGGCCCCGTCGAGAAGAGCGATGCCGTGCACGCCGCCGGTCTGGCTGAACGTGCGCTGACCGGCGCGCAACCGGTCGGGGAACGCCGCGAGCTCGGCGAGGGTGTAGCGCGGGCCGCTCCCGAGGGGCGGGTGGCCGCAGGCGACGGCCGCCTCGATGGACGCCGAGCCGCAGATGCCGCAGGCCGAGGAAGTCATCACGAGCCGCTCGATGCTCGCTCGGCCCGGCGGCCCGTCGAGAGTCGCGGTGACGATGTTGAAGCGCTGTTCGGGCTCCTCCTCGTCGGCGACGCAGTAGGCGATGTCGAGCAGCCGCTCGCGCGAGTCGATGACCCCCTCCGCAAGCAGGAAGCCCGCCACGAGCTCGAAGTCGTGGCCGGGGGTGCGCATCGTGATCGTGAGGGTGCGCGGGCCTTGTGCAGCGGCGAGGCGGATCTCGAGCGGCTCTTCGACGGCGAGGCGATCGTCTGTCGCGACGAGGTCGCCGTCGCGTGCTGCGTGCACCGCGACCTCTGCGGTCGGCAGCTCACCGTCGGCCGCGAACGGGAGCCGCCCCGCTGCTCTCACTGCGGTGCCTCACCGAGGGCTTCGGCGAGGTCGCCGGCGGCGGCGAGCGCCGCCGGCGGGTCGATCCCCGCCCGCGCCACGAGCCAGCACGAGAGCGGCGCGGCCATCCGTTCGGAGGCGTGGGCGGCGAGCGAAGCGATCTTGAGCAGCGCCTCGGCCTCCTCCTTGGTCGGGGGCGGCGCGCCGAGGCGCGCGGCGAGCTGTGCGAGCCACTCATCCGGCGGGACAGTCACGCCGCGCAGACTAACGGCGGACTCGCCTCCCTAGGCTCGGCGCCGACGGCTACCTAAGGAGCGGGCGTGACCGGCGGGATCCTGCTGACAGGCGGCACGAGTGCGCGCATGGGTGTCGACAAGGCGACCCTCCTCGTCGGAGGGGTCACCCTCGCAGAGCGCGTCGGCGAGCTGCTCGCCGCGGCCGTGGCGCTCGCGGTCGAAGTCGGCCGAGGCACGAGCCATCTCGCGACGACCCTCGAGCAGCCGCCCGGCGCTGGGCCGCTCGCTGCGGTCGCCGCCGGGCATGCCGCGCTCGTCGAGCGAGGCCTCGGCGCCGACGTGCCGTGTCTCGTCGTCGCCTGCGATCTCCCGCTCCTCAGCGCCGCCGTCCTCGACCGGCTTGTCGCCTACGCCGGGCACTGGAGCGTGCTGCCGGTGATCGACGGGCACGCGCAGCCGCTGTGCGCTCGCTGGTCGGCAGAGGACCTCGCCGCGGCGCCGCTCGCCCTCGCTGCGGGCGAGCGGTCGCTGCGCGGGCTGCCGGACCGCCGCCAGGCGGTGCTCCTCGACGAGGCCTACTGGGGGGCCGACGCCGGCTGCTTCCTCGATGTCGACGCGCCGAGCGACCTCCGCCGGCTTGGCCTTGCCGCGCCGGATGGCTCCCCCTGAGAGGGATCGCTGTCGCTCCCGTCGCGACCTGCCGGGGTGGGTTTTGCCGCCGAGGGAGCCGGGTATGCGAGGCGAGTTGGTCGTCACCCGATGCAACGGCCGCCGGGGCCGTCCTCCTCGGACGCCGGCGCCAGGGAGGAGGAGCCACCGTGCTCGCGTCCGTCGTCTCCTTGCCGGCTTCCGCGTTCCCTCCCCTCGCGGTGGGCTTCATGGGCCTTGGCACCGGCTATCTCATCTACGGCCTGCAGGAGCTCTTCGGCTATCCCCGCCGCAGCGTCGCCGTCGACTTCGGGACGGGCATGTGGGGGATCTGGCTCCCGGGCTTCATGCAGCTCTTCAGCGGCGTCTACCTCTTCGCCGGCCTCGACCTCTTCCACACCTTCACCGACAAGGGCCTCTATATGGCCGCCCTCGCCTTCACCGCCTACGGCATCCACTGGTTCGCGATCGGCTGGAACCGCCTGCGCGAGGCCGACGTCCGCACCAACGTCGGGATGACGATCGGCTACTTCGCGATCTCGCTGCTCGGGGTCATCGCCTTCTTCGGTGCGCACGACCAGCCCGTGGGAGGCCTGTTCATCGGCCTCACCTGCGTCTACGGGGCGGACTTCTTCGCCAGCATGAAGCCGGACCTCCCCAGGGTGGGCGCCGCGGGGGAGCGGCTGCTCGGTTTTTTCCACCTCTGCACAGGGGGCTGGCTTCTCTATCTAATGTTCGCGACGGTGCTGAACTTCGTCCTCGGCTGGGGCCTCCCCCTGTGAGCGGTCGCGCGGCGCTCCCGGCGCGCGACGCGGTGCGCTCGCTGCTCGCCGGCGGAGCGAGCTACGAGGAGGTGGCGCGCCGCCTCGGCGTGCGGCCGGGCCTCGCCTACCTCATCGCAACCGGCGTCCCCGCGGACTCCACCGACGGCCTCTCGCCGGAGGACCTCGCCCGGCCGGGGCTGTTGACCGACCCGCAGCCGCTCGTCTCGCCGCCCGTGCATGCCCCTGACCGCGGTCCACACATTCGCGCCTTCATCCGTCGCCGCCTCCAAGGCGAGGAGCGCGTGCAGCCGTGAGCAGGAGGCTCGGCGCCTGGCCCGTTCTCCGCCAGCTTTTCGGCCCCGACCGCTACGGGCGGGGGGCGGCGGCGAAGTCGCGACGTTCGGAGGAGCTGCGGCCCCGCACCCAGACCGCCGACCGGGTCGTGAAGTCGGTCTGTCCCTACTGCGGGGTGGGCTGCGGCCAGAACGTCTACGTCCGCGAGGGTCGCGTCGTGCAGATCGAGGGCGACCCCGACTCCGCGGTGAGCCGGGGACGGCTGTGCCCGAAGGGGGCGGCGAGCCTGCAGCTCACCACCGGGAAGGGACGCCTTCACGAGGTGCTCTACCGCCGCCCGTACGGGACGGAGTGGGAGCGCCTCGATCTCGACACCGCGATGGAGATGATCGCCGAGCGCGTCCTCGCGACGCGCGAGCGCACCTTCGAGTGGGAGGAGGACAGCAAGCGCACCCGGCGCACGATGGGGATCGCCAGCCTCGGCGGCGCGACCCTCGACAACGAGGAGAACTACCTCATCAAGAAGCTCTTCACCGCGCTCGGCGTGGTGCAGGTGGAGAACCAGGCACGGGTCTGTCATTCCTCGACCGTGACCGCCCTCGGGACCTCCTTCGGGCGCGGCGGGGCGACGACCTGCATGCAGGACCTGCAGAATTCGGACTGCCTGTTCATCCAGGGATCGAACTTCGCCGAGGCGCACCCCGTCGGCTTCCAGTGGGTGGCCGAGGCCCGCGCCCGCGGTGCGAAGCTCGTCCACGTCGACCCGCGCTTCAGCCGCACGAGCGCCCTGGCGGACCTGTACGTGCCGATCCGCGCCGGGAGCGACATCGCCTTCCTCGGCGGGATGATCCATTACGTCCTCGAGCACGACGCCTGGTTCAAGGACTACGTCCTCGCCTACACCAACGCCTCGACGATCATCGAGGAGTCCTTCCGAGACACCGAGGACTTGGACGGCCTGTTCTCCGGCTTCGACGCGACCGACGGCAGCTACGACTTCGCGAGCTGGCAGTACGAGGGGCTGCAGCTCCGTGAGCCGGCGGGCAGCGTGACCGGCGAGGAGCAGGACGGGGCCGGTGAGGATGGCGGCGATGGCGGCTCGGACATCCATCGTGCCGGGCGCAGCGAGCAGCACGGCTCAGGCGGGGCGAAGATCGGGAGCGGGGAGATCCGCCGAGACGAGACCCTCGAGGACCCCCGCTGCGTCTTCCAGCTCCTGAAGCGGCACTACGCCCGCTACACCCCCGAGGCGGTCGAGGAGATCTGCGGCACCCCGAAGGAGACCTTCCTCGAGTGCTGCCGCCTCGTCACCGAGAACTCCGGGCGGGAGCGCACGACGAGCTTCATCTACGCGATGGGCTGGACCCAGCACACGACCGGGGTGCAGTACATCCGCGCCGCCTGCGTGCTGCAGCTGCTCCTCGGCAACATCGGCCGCCCCGGCGGGGGGATCCAGGCGCTGCGCGGCCACTCGAGCATCCAGGGCTCGTCGGACATCCCCACCCTGTACAACCTCCTCCCCGGCTACCTCGCGATGCCGCACGCCGCTGCGCACGTGGACCTCGACAGCTACATCGCGAGCGACCGCACCGAGAAGGGCTACTGGGCCGCCATGCGCTCCTACATGGTGAGCCTGCTGAAGGCGTGGTGGGGCGATGCTGCACAGCCCGAGAACGACTTCTGCTTCGACTACCTGCCGCGCATCACCGGCGACCACAGCACCTACCCGACGGTGCTCGCGCAGCTCGCGGGGAAGTGCGAAGGTTACTTCCTCGTCGGCGAGAACCCCGCGGTCTCCTCGGCGAACACCAAGGCGCAGCGCCTCGGGATGGCGAAGCTCGACTGGCTCGTCGTACGCGACTTCTCGCTCATCGAGAGCGCGACGTGGTGGAAGGACGGCCCCGAGATCGAGAGCGGAGAGCTCGAGACCGAGCAAATCGCCACCGAGGTCTTCTTCCTCCCGGCCGCCGCGCACACCGAGAAGGACGGCACCTTCACCAACACCAACCGCCTCGTCCAGTGGCGCTTCGCGGCAGTCGAGCCCGAGGGCGAGGCGCGCAGCGATCTCTGGTTCTTCTTCCACCTCGGCCGGATCCTTCGCGAAAAGCTCGCCGCCTCCACCGAGGAGCGCGACCGTCCGTTGCTCGACCTCACGTGGGACTACCCGACCGAAGGTCCGCTCGAAGAGCCGAGCGCTGATGCCGTGCTCGCCGAGATCAACGGCTTCGGCAGCGACGGCGAGCCACTCGCGGGCTACCTCGAGCTCGCCGAGGACGGCTCGACCGCCTGCGGCTGCTGGATCTACTGCGGCGTCTACAAGGACGGCGTCAACCAGGCGGCGCGCCGCAAGCCCTGGCGCGAGCAGAACTGGCTCGGCGGGGAGTGGGGGTGGGCGTGGCCGATGGACCGCCGCATCCTCTACAACCGCGCCTCGGCCGACCCCGACGGCGAGCCCTGGAGCGAGCACAAGGCGCTCGTCTGGTGGGACGCCGAGGCCGGGGAGTGGACCGGCCACGACGTGGTCGACTTCGTGAAGGACCGCCCGCCCGGCTACCGGCCGCCCGAGGGCGCCGAGGGGGCCGACGCGCTCGCGGGCGACGACCCGTTCATCATGCAGGCCGACGGGAAGGGCTGGCTGTACGTGCCGATCGGCACGATCGACGGCCCCCTCCCGACGCACTACGAGGGCCAGGAGTCCCCGGTGCGCAACGCCCTCTACGGCCGCCAGCGCGACCCGGTGCGCCAGGTCCTCGAGCACCCGCTGAACCCGTACGCGCCCTTCGCCGGCGAGGAGGGCGCCGAGGTCTACCCCTACGTGCTCACCACCTACCGCCTCACCGAGCACTTCACCGCGGGGGCGATGACGCGCGAGCTGCCCTACCTCGCCGAGTTGCAGCCCGAGTTCTTCTGCGAGGTCTCGCCCGAGCTCGCGGACGAGCGCGGCCTCGAGCACAACGGCTGGGCGACGATCGTCTCGGCGCGCAGCGCCATCGAGGCGCGGGTCTGCGTGACCGAGCGGATGACCCCGCTCGTCGTCGGCGGCCGGACCGTGCACCAGATCGGCGCACCCTTCCATTGGGGGCCGAACGGGCTCTCGAGCGGTGACGCGGCGAACGAGCTCACCTCGCTGTCGCTCGATCCGAACGTGCACATCCAGGAGGACAAGAACCTGAGCGTCGACATCCTGCCCGGCCGCCGGCCACGCGGTCCCGAGCTCCTCGAGCTGGTCGAGGGGCACCGTCGCCGGGCGGGCATCAGCGAGCAGGTGGGCGCGCCGTGAGAATCCACCTCGCGACCCTCACGGACGAGCCAGCCGAGGTGAGCGGCTACCCCGAGCACCCGCCGCGCCTCGGCTTTTTCACCGACACCTCCGTCTGCATCGGCTGCAAGGCCTGCGAGGTGGCGTGCAAGGAGTGGAACTCGGTCCCCTCCCGTCCCCTCGAGTACCGCGGCATGTCCTTCGACAACACCGGCGGGCTCGGCGCCGACGCCTGGCGGCACGTCGCGTTCGTCGAGTCGCACACCCCGAGCGGGGCGCCGCGCTGGCTCATGTCCTCCGACGTCTGCAAGCACTGCACCGACGCGGCGTGCCTCGACGTCTGCCCGACGGGGGCGCTCTTCCGCACCGAGTTCGGGACCGTCGTCGTGCAGGAGGACATCTGCAACGGCTGCGGCTACTGCGTGCCGGCCTGCCCCTACGGGGTGCTCGACAAGCGCCCCGAGGACGGCCGCATCTGGAAGTGCACCCTCTGCTACGACCGCCTCCTCGAGGGCTCAGAGCCCGCCTGCGCGAAGACCTGCCCGACCGACTCGATCCAGTTCGGGCCGGTCGAGGAGCTGCGGGTGCGGGCCGACGCCCGACTCGCACAGCTGCACGACGCCGGCGTCGCGGAGGCCCGCCTCTACGGGCGGGACCCGAACGACGGGGTGGGCGGCGACGGCGCCTTCTTCCTTCTGCTCGACGAGCCCGAGGTCTACGGCCTCCCCCCTGACCCGGTCGTCACGACCCGCGACCTGCCGGCGATGTGGCGCCAGGCGGCACTCGCCGCGACCGCCCTCGCCGCCGCCGCGCTCGGCGCCTTCGTCGGGGCGCGGCGGTGAACGTCGGGCGCGTCACCCGCGCCGGCCTCGAGGGGGCCCGCCCCGGCCGCGAGGCGCCGCCGGGGGGCACGCACGTGATCGAGGGCCTCGAGCCCGGGCGGCGCCGCCGGCGCCGCGACGCCGAGGAGTTCACCTCCTACTACGGGAGGCCGGTGATCAAGAAGCCGGTCTGGGAGGCACGCGAGATCGCCGGCTACTTCTTCCTCGGCGGCCTCGCCGGCGCCTCGTCGCTCCTCGCCGCCGGCGCGCAGGTGACGCGGCGGCCGACCCTCGCGCGGGGCGCGAAGCTCGGCGCCGCGGGGGCGATCGGCCTCTCCCTCGCCGCCCTCGTGAAGGACCTCGGCCGCCCCGCGCGCTTCCTCAACATGCTGCGGGTGCTGAAGCCGACCTCGCCGATGAGCGTCGGCACCTGGATCGTGAGCGCCTACGCCCCCGCCGCGGCGCTCGCCGCGCTGACCGACCTCACGGGGGGCCCGGCCCTGCTCAGCACCGCCTCGACCGCTGCCGCGGCGACCATCGGCCCCCTCGTCGCCGCCTACACCGGGGTGCTCATCGCCGACACCGCAGTGCCGGCGTGGCACGGCGCCTACCGGGAGCTGCCCTTCGTCTTCACCTCCTCGGCGGCGATGGCCGCGGCGGGGCTCGGCCTCGTCGTCTCGTCCGCTGCGGACGCCGCGCCGGCGCGGCGCCTCGCCGCGGCCGGGGTGGCCGCCGAGCTCGCGGCGACGCTCGCGATGGAACACGACCTCGGCGAGCTCGCCGCCCCGTACCACGAGGGACGCGCCGGCCGGCTCCTCGCCTGCTCGCGCGCCCTCGCCCTCGGCGGCGGCGTGCTGGCGCAGCTCTCGCGGCGCAGCCGACCGGGCCGCCTGCTCTCGGGCGCGGCACTCCTCGCCGCTTCGGCCTGCACGCGCTTCGGCCTCTTCTACGGCGGCGTGGCCTCGGCCGACGACCCCGCGGCGACGATCGGCCCGCAGCGGGCGCGCCTCGAGGCGCGCCGCGCGGCGGCGACGGCGCGATGACCCTCTCGCCGCCGGCGCCGCGCCTCGCGGCGCCAGAGGCGCGCGCGCTGCTCAGCCTCGAGGAGGCGGCGCGGTCGGTGCTCTCGCGCTGCGCACGCCTTGCGCCGCGTCGCGTCGCGACGTCGGCCGCCGCCCAGCTGGTGCTCGCCGAGCAGATCGTGGCCTGCGAGGACGTGCCCGCCTTCGCGAACTCGGCGATGGACGGCTACGCGTTGCGCGCCGGCGACGCCTCGGCGCCGCCCGTGCGCCTCGAGGTCGTCGAGGCGGTGATGGCGGGGGAGGTGCCGTCCGGGGAGCTGCGAGCGGGCCAGGCGGCGCGCATCATGACCGGGGCACCGCTCCCCGCGGGCGCCGATGCGGTCTGCCCCTTCGAGCAGGCTCGCGAAGAGGGGCCTGGCGTCATCGTCGTCGAGCAGCCGCTGCACGCTGGCGCCAACGTGCGCTCGCCCGGTGAGGACGTCGCCGCCGGCGAGGTGGTCTTCGCTCCCGGTGAGCTCCTCGGCCCCGCCGCCCTCGGCGTCCTCGCGAGCCTCGGCGTCGCCGAGGTGCTGGCCCACCCCCTGCCGGTGGTCGGCGTGGCCTCGACGGGGGACGAGCTCGTCGAGGGGCCCTCCTTTCGACCGCCCGGAAAGATCCGAGACGCGAACCGTCCCGCGCTGTTGGCGGCGCTCTCGGCGGCGGGCTTTCCCACCCGGGACCTCGGGATCGTCCCCGACGACGTCGGCGCGCTGACGACGGCGCTCGCGGCGGCCGCCACCTCGTGCGACGCCGTCGTCGTGAGCGCCGGGGTGAGCGCCGGGGACCGCGACCTCGTCGGCGCGGCGCTCCGCCGGCTGTGCGGTGGCGACCTCGACGAGCTGGCGGTCGCGCTGCGGCCGGGGAAGCCGCTCGCAGTCGGGCGCCTCGGCAGCGGCCCCCCGGTCATCGGCCTGCCGGGCAACCCGGTCGCGGCGATGGTCGGCCTCGAGCTCCTCGTGCTGCCCGCGCTGCGGCAGATGGCCGGCCGGGCGGTGCTCCGCGCGCCGCTGCTCGCGGCGACCACCGACGTCGAGATCGCCCGCCGCGCCGACGGCCGGGTGCACGTCGTGCCGGCGCAGGCCGTCCTCGACGAGGAGGGGCGGCTGCACGTCGTCGCCCTCGGCGCGCGCGGCTCGCATCAGCTGCGCTCCCTCGCGTTAGCGAACGTGCTCGCGGTGCTCGCCGACGGGGAGGGCCTGCGCGCCGGGGACGCGCTGCGCGTGCTCGTGCGCGGCGACGTGCCCCCGGCCGCCACCGTGCGCGGCTGACGGTGGAGGCCAGCTCCGACGCGGCGGGCATCGCCGCGTCGCTCGAGGACGACGACTACCGGGAGCTGCTGCGGCTCCGGACGGGGCTGCGCCGCTTCCAGCGGGTGAGCGAGGGGATCGCCCGCACGGTGGGCATTTCGCCGATGCAGCACCAGCTTTTGCTCGCGGTCCGTGGCCACGAGGGGAGCGACGGCCCGACGATCGGCGAGGCGGCCGCCCATCTCTTGATCCGCCACAACAGTGCGGTGGAGCTCGTCGATCGCGCCGCCGCAGCGGGGCTCGTGACGCGCGTCGCGGACGCCCGCGACGCGCGGGCGGTGCGCATCACCCTCACCGAGCGGGGCGCGGCGGTGCTCACCGAGCTGACGGTGCAGCACCGCGCCGAGCTGCAGCTCCTCGCGACCCTCTTCCGGTCGCTCGCCACCCGGCCCGACGAGCGCTGGCGGGGCGCGTCGGGGCCCGCGGCGGACGGCGCCGGGAGCTGACCGGGGAGGCGGGGCCACCGCACCGGGGCGGCGCCTGCAGCGGGGCCCGCCCTCCGCATCGCGCGGGGAGGCGCAGCTCTCGGGCGGTGGCCGATCGGGATAGGGTCCGTTTCGACCTCGGCGACCGGGAGCGAGCGACCCGCGGGGTCCGCACCCGGTCGCCCGGCGCTGGCTTCAACAAGGGGGGATCACGTGTCACGACTCAGCCTCAGCTTTGCGTTCGCCCAGAACCCGAGGACCAAGGCGCTGTTCACCGGCGCCGTCGAGCCGGAGGGAATCGACCTCATCCCCTCGGAGATCGGCATGAGCGAGCTCGCCTGGCGGCAGTTCGGCTTCCACGAGTTCCAGGTCTCCGAGCTCTCGATCTCGAGCCTCTTGATGGCGCGCTCGAAGGGCGACGACACCTTCACCGCCTTCCCGGTCTTCAGTTCGCGGATCTTCTTCCACACCTGGGTGCTCGTGCGCGAGGATGCGGGGATCGACGAGCCCTCCCAGCTCAACGGGAAGAAGGTCGGCGTCCCCGAGTACCAGCAGACCGCCGCGCTGTGGGCACGCGGAATCCTCCAGCACGAGTACGGCGTCGACCCCCGCTCGATCGCCTGGTACATGGAGCGTCCCCCGGAGAAGAGCCACGGCGGCGTGACGGGCTTCTCGCCCCCCGAGGGGGTCCGCCTGCAGTACATGCCGCGCGACTCCGACATGGGCCAGATGCTGCAGAAGGGCGAGATCGACGCCGCCCTCCTCTACATCGCGAACAACCGCAACCTCGTCGACCGCAGCACGATCACCTTCGGCGAGGGGTCCGGCGTGCGGGCGCTCTTCTTGGACAAAAAGGCCGAGTCGACCCGGTTCTTCTCCAAGACCGGGATCATCCCCGCGAACCACACCGCGGTCGTCCGCAAGGACCTGCTCGAGGAGCACCCCTGGGTCGTCCTCAACCTCTACAGCGCCTTCCTCGAGGCCCGCGCGAAGGCCGTGGAGGAGTCCAAGCGCCAGCTCGCGGAGATGGTGGACACCGCCGCGCTGCAGCACCCACAGGCGCGCGCCTGGGTGGACGACCCCTTCCCGTACGGGATCCAGGCGAACCGTGAGACGCTCGAGGCCGCCTTCGCGTACAGCTACGAGCAAGGCCTCTCCGCCCGCAAGATGGAGATCGCTGACGTCTTCTACCGGGGCGCGCTCGACCTCTAGTTCGCGGCCGAAAGGCCCTCCGGGGTGATCGCCGGCGGCCGCTAGCGTTTGGCCCATGCCCGGCGCGCGTGCCCTGTTGTTCGAGAACATCGACCCCGGCGCGAAGCGCCTTTTGGAGGAGCAGGGCTTCTCGGTCGAGCAGGTCGCCGGGGTGGTCGACCCCGAGCGCCTCGCCGACAAGCTCGCCGAGGCGGAGCTGATCGGCATCAGGTCCCAGTCCCAGGTCACCGACGGCCTGCTCGAGCGCTGCCCGAGCCTCCTCGCCGTCGGCGCCTTCTGCATCGGGGTCAACCAGATCGACCTCCCGGCGGCGACGAGACGCGGCGTCGCGGTCTTCAACGCCCCCTTCTCGAACACGAGAAGCGTCGTCGAGCTGGCGATCGCCGAGATCATCGCCCTCACGCGGCGCCTGACCGACAAGAACGCGGCGATGCACGCCGGGAGCTGGGACAAGTCCGCCACCGGCGCGCACGAGGTGCGGGGGCGGCGCCTCGGCATCGTCGGCTACGGCAACATCGGCATCCAGCTGTCGGTGATCGCCGAGAACCTCGGGATGTCGGTCTTCTACTTCGACATCGCGGACCGCCTCGCGCCGGGCAACGCGAAGCGCTGCGCGACGCTCCACGAGCTCCTCGAGTCGGTCGACATCGTCACGCTGCACGTCGATGGCCGCCCGGAGAACACGAACTTCTTCGGCAAAGAGGAGTTCGCGCGCATGCGCGACGGCGCGATCTTCTTGAACCTGAGCCGCGGCTTCGTGGTCGACCACCAGGTGCTGCGGGAGTGCGTCGAGTCCGGCAGGCTCGCCGGCGCGGCGATCGACGTCTTCCCCGAGGAGCCCTCGGCCCGCGGCGAGCCCTTCGTCTCGGAGCTGCGTGGCGTCGCGAACGTCATCCTCACCCCGCACATCGGCGGATCGACCGAGGAGGCCCAGGTCGACATCGGCCGGTTCGTCGCCCACAAGCTGATCGACTACGCGCACGCGGGGACGACGACGCTCTCGGTGAACATGCCGAACGTCGAGCTCGCGCCGCGCGCCGAGGGGAACACCGTCGTGCACATCCACCACAACACCCCCGGTGTGCTGGCGCGCATCGACGGTGTCTTCGCCGAGAACAAGGTGAACATCGAGCGCCAGGCGCTCGGGACGCGTGCCGACCTCGGCTACGTCCTCACCGACCTCGACAGCCCCTGCACCCCGGACATGCTCGACCGCCTGGCGCACCTCGACGACACCATCCGGGTGCGCGCGCTGTAGTCGCCGGCCGGGACCCTCCGGCCCCCGGCGCGCTCACGCCCGCCGCCGCCGAGGGCCGCGCTCGTCATCGGCGCAGCGCACGCACGCGGTCCAGCTGCGTGACGAGCGCCTGCACGGCCTGCAGCCGGGGCACCGCGATCCCGAGCCGCTGGGCGAGCTCGATCACGGCGCCGGCCATGCAGTCGCTCTCGAGCGGCTTTCCCGCCTCGAGGTCCTGCAGCATGGAGGTCTTGTGGTCGCCGACAGCGATCCCCGCCCTGAGGCGCCGGTCGAGGCTGACGGGGAAGGTCACGCCGAGCGCCGACGCCACCGCGGCGATCTCCCGGAAGAGCTCGCGCAGCAGGTCGAGCATCTCGGGCAGCTCCCCGAGCTCGCCGAGCGTCGACCCGGTGAGGGCGGTGATCGGGTTGAAGGAGGCGTTGCCGAGGAGCTTCAGCCAGATCTGGTCGCGCAGGCGCGCTTCGACGGGGGCCCGCAGGCCGCCGGCGGCGAAGGCGGCGGCGAGCTCCTCACAGCGCGGGGAGCGCGACCCGTCGGGCTCGCCGATCGTGAAGCGGGTCCCCTCGACGTGGCGGATCACGCCGGGGGCGACGATCTCGGTCGCGCAGTAGACGATGCAGCCGACGACGCTCGCGTGGTCGATGCTCCCCCAGATCGCCCCCGACGGGTCGACGCTCTCGAGGGTCGTGCCCTCGAGAGCTCCGCGCTCCTCGAGGAAGTACCACCAGGGGATTCCGTTCTGGCCCCAGACGGTCGTGGCGCCGGGCCGCAGGTGGCGGGCGATCTCGGGGGCGAGCGCGGGCAGCGTGTGCGCCTTCAGCGCGACGAAGGCGACGTCCGCGTCGGCGATCGCGGCGAAGTCGTCGGTCGCCAGCGGGTGCGCGGTGAACTCGCCCTCGTCGCTCACGACGCGCACGCCGTCGTCCTGCATCGCCCGCAGGTGCGCGCCGCGGGCGATGAGGGTCACCTCGCTGCCGCCGCGCGCCAGCGACGCGCCGACGAAGGCGCCGATCGCGCCGGCGCCGACGACGGCGACCCGCACGGTTACTCCCCTTTCAGGACGTACTCCGCGACCCGCCGGCGCTGCACCTTGCCGGTCGCGGTGCGCGGGATTTCGTCGAGGACATGGATCGTCGTCGGCACCTTGAAGGCGGCGAGCGATCCACGGCAGTGCTCGATGAGCGCGCGCTCGTCCGCCTCGGCGGTGAGGCGCACCGCGGCCGAGACGGTCTCGCCGTACTTCTCGTCCTCGACGCCGAAGCAGACCGCGTCGGCGACGGCGGGGTGCCGCAGCAGCACCTCTTCGATCTCGGCGGGGGCGATGTTCTCCCCGCCGCGCAGGATCATCTCCTTCAGGCGCCCCTCGAGGAACAGGTAGCCGTCGCGGAAGACGCCCTGGTCTCCCGTGCGGAACCAGCCGTCGAAGAAGGACTCCGCGTTCGCCTGCTCGTTGGCGACGTAGCCACTCGTCACCGAGGGGCCTTTGATCACGACCTCGCCGGCCGTGCCGGCGGGGAGGAAGTTCCGCTCCGCGTCGATGATCGCGACCTCCATCCCGGTCGGGATCCCGACCGAGCCCGCCTTGTGCGCCGCGGGCGGCAGCGGGTTCGAGGCCATCTGGTGGCTCGCCTCGGTCATCCCGTAGGCCTCGAGCATCGGCACGCGGTAGGTCTCCTCGCTACGGGCGAGCAGCGCGGGGGAGAGGGCGGAGCTGCACGAGCGGGTGAAGCGCAGCGTCTCGGGCGCGCCGCCCTCGTCCACCTTGTCGAGGATCATCTGGTGCAGCGTCGGCCCCGCGGAGAGCCACGTCGCGCCGTGCTCGCGCGCCTGTGGCCAGAAGCGCTGCGGCGTGAAGCGCCGTGGGACGACGATGCTGCCGCCGGAGGCGAGCGCGGAGAAGGTCGAGGCGACGAGGCCGTGCACGTGGAAGAGCGGCATCACGCAGAACGAGACGTCGTCTGGGCCGAGGGCGTAGTGCGCGGCGATCGTGCGCACCGTCGCCATCACGTTGCGCTGACGGAGCGGGACCTGCTTCGGGCGGCTCGTTGTCCCGCTCGTGTGCAGCACGATCGCCACGTCGTCGGGGAGGCCCGCTTCGTAGGGTGCCTCGGCGGTGAGCTCGTGCCCGTCGACGGTCACGGCGGGCGGCCCGCCGGCCGCTGCGGCCACCGTCGCCGTAGCGACCCCCGCCTCTCCGGCTGCGGCGCGGGCCGCGGGCTGGCTCTCGGGGAGGAGCAGCAGCCGCGGTTGCACGTCGCCGAGGTAGAAGCCGAACTCGTCGGCGGTGTAGGCGGGGTTGAGCGGGGCCGCCGCGGCGCCGAGGGCGATGATCGCGAGCAGTAGCTCGATGAAGTCCGGGCTGTTCCCGAGCGCCAGTGCGACCCGGTCGCCGCGCTCGATCCCCGCCGCGGCGAGGCGCCTGGCGAGGGTCTCGACGTGCCCGTCGAGCTGGGAGTACGTCACCGTCGAGTGGTCCTCGGGGGTGATGAAGGCGACCGTCGACCCCTTGCGGTCGAACAGTGCGCCCATCGCCTCCGGCAGTGCCGTTCGGTCCGTAGCGGTCACGCGTTCCCCTCCGGCGTCGCTGGGACTCTACCAACGGCCCCCACCGCCAGCGGCGGGCGGGGCGCCGGTGACCGGCGTCGGGCGGCCGGTGCGGAGCGACCCGCGACGCCTCTCGCGATCCGGGGACGCGCTCGCGCGAGCGCGGCGCGACCGGTCAGGTCGCCGCAGCGGGAGCGGCTGCGGCGCGACCGAACCGTCCGCTCCAGGCGCCGAGGTAGTCGGCGAACTCGGGCGGTGAGCGCACCTCGAACTCCGCTCCGACGAGGCCGAGCCCCATCGCCGGCCACTCGAAGCTGTCGGCGTTGATCGTCACGAGGCAGCGGTCCTCGTCGAGCTCCTCGACCGACGCCCAGGCGCCGATGCGTGCGCGCACGGCGTCGGCGTCGGCGTGGACGACCGCCTCGATGCGATGCGCGAGCGGGGCGTTCTCGATCCCGCTCCGGACGAAGGCGACGGCGTCCCCGCCCGGGAGCTCGCGGGGCATCGATCGGGCGCCCGTCGTCGCCGGCGAGCAGAGGCGATCGACGCGAAAGCTCCGCCAGTCGAAGCGGCCGAGGTCCCACGCCACGAGGTACCACCGCCGACCGAGCAGCACGAGGCGGTGCGGCTCGACGCTCCGGTGGCTCTCCTCGCCGTCGCGCGCCGTGTAGTCGAACTCGAGGTGCTCGCCGTCGCGGCTGGCCTGCGCGATCACAGCGAGCGCCGCGGGGTCGAGGCTCGTGAGCGCGCCTCCCCCCCAGACCGCCGGCACCGTCATCGCCGCGAGCGCGTCCACCTGTCGTCGCAGCCGAGGAGGCATCACCGTCGCCACTTTGGCGAGGGCGCGCGCCGAGGCCTCCGCGATCCCGCTGACCGTCGCGCCCTGCACCGCGACCGAGAGCCCGACTCCGAGCGCGATCGCCTCCTCGTCGTCGAGCATCAGCGGCGGCAGCGCCGCGCCCGCCGCCAGCTGGTAGCCGCCGTCGACGCCCCGCCGCGCGTCCACCGGGTAGCCGAGCTCGCGGAGGCGCTCGACGTCGCGCCGCAGCGTGCGTGGGGAGACCTCGAGGTGCTCGGCGAGCTCCGCGCCACCCCAGTGCCGCCGCCGCTGCAGGAGCGAGAGCAGACGCAGCAGCCGGGAACTCGTCGGTGCCATGGGAAGAGTCTCCCATCATTGAGGACAGAAACTGACCGCTATTGACCCTACCGTGACCATCGAGAGCGGAACACCGATGAAAGGAGCACCCGATGATGAGCACGCTGCAGACCACCACCGAGCGCGAGGACCTCCTCGAGACGCTCGCCAAGCACCGTCACTTCCTCCGTTACACGGTGCGCGACCTGACGCGCGAGCAGGCGACCGAGCGGACGGCCGCGAGCGAGCTCACGCTGGCCGGCCTGATCAAGCACGTGACCGCCGTGGAGGCGAACTGGGCGACCTTCATCCTCGAGGGAGCGCCGCAGGAGCCGCCGGACCTCGACGACGCGGCGCAGTTCGCCGAATGGCGCGACGGCTTTCAGATGCTCGCGGGGGAGTCCCTCGCCGGGCTGCTGGAGTGCTACGCCGCGACCGCCCGCCGGACCGACGAGATCGTGGCCAGCGTCGCGAGCCTCGATGACTCCCACGCGCTCCCGGTCGCGCCGTGGTTCGAGCCGGGCGCGCGCTGGTCGGCGCGGCGCACGCTGCTGCACATCATCGCCGAGACGGCGCAGCACGCCGGCCACGCCGACATCATCCGCGAGTCGCTCGACGGCGCGAAGACGATGGGCTAGTCGGGCCGAGGTGGTCCGAAGCGCCCAGCACGAGCGGCCGGGAGGCCCGTCGGTTCAGCGGTTGAGCAGGCGAGCCACCCCGAGCTGGCTGAAGAGCGGCGGGAGCGCGTCCCGGTAGCGCGCAGGCAACGATCCGATGCGGCGGGCGAGCGCGGCGTAGGCCTCCGTGCGGTCGCGCATCGGCCTTCTCGCGTCGCGAACTGCCTCCGGGCGGCCCCTCGCGACCTCGGCCACCTGCACCGGGATCGTCGAGACGACGCGGTCCCAGCGTGGTGGCGAGCAGGACTCGCGGCTCGGCCGCTCGCGGAGGAGCTCCGCGAACGACGCGCCCGAGTGGGGCCAGCCGTCGCGGACAAAGAGGGGCTTCGTGTCGCCGACGGGGATGCCGAGCGAGAGCGGGCTGACGTACCAGTCGACGTGCAGCGGCAGGCCGGACTGCAGGTAGGTCACGCTGACGAAGCCGCCTCCTGCGACGCCGTGCTGGGGCATCCGCAACGCGACCAGCGACTTCCCATAGAGCGTGTCCCCGCGGGTGAGCTCGTCGAGGAACTCGCCGACGGACTCGTCGGCGACGGTGGCGACGAAATCGATGCCGCTCCATTCGTCGGCCTCGCCTCGTGCGAGCGGCCCCCACAGCGCGAGCGCGCGGATGCGCTGGTCGAGCCGCGCGACGATGGTCGCCCGGTCGAGGAACCGTGGCCGCAGCCCTAGCAGCACCGGTGGGCCGACGCGCCGCGCGGCGGGTGGCGGCGAGGGCTGCACATCGGTCACCGCCTGATCCTAGAGGGGGGCCTCCCGGCCTCAGCTCAGCGGCCGAGCCCCATCTGCGGCTTGTCGAAGGTGAAGCCCTTCGAGCTCTTCAGCCACGGCCGCACCCACTGCCAGTCGGCGTCGGTCGGCACCTCGCCCTCGGCGAGGCGCCGCGGCTCGCGCAGC
>DATLTN010000058.1 GCA_035533595.1 Acidimicrobiales bacterium | reverse complement strand
CATGTGCTCGGTGCCGATGTAGTTGTGGCCGAGCTGCAGCGCCTCGCGCAGCGACAGCTCGAGGACCTTCTTCGCGCGCGGCGTGAAGGGCGGCGAGCCCGTCGGCGCGGAGCCGGCGGGGCCGATCGTCTCCTCGACCTTTTCGCGCACCGCTTCGAGCGAGATGCCGAGCGACTCGAGCGCCTTGGCCGCGAGACCTTCGCCCTCGTGGATCAGGCCGAGCAGGATGTGCTCGGTCCCGATGAAGCTGTGGTTGAGGAGGTGGGCCTCCTCCTGGGCGAGCACCAGCACTCGTCGCGCACGGTCGGTGAATCGCTCGAACACTTCCCGAAGGTTAAAGCGCCGAGCGCGCTCGCACCGCTCGGATCCCTTGAGGTTCCCGGCGGGCGCCCTCAGTGTCCGGTGGCCGAGAAGTGCATGTAGTCCTTGGTCGACCCCGCCCAGGAGCCGCCCCAGCCCCAGCCGACGGAGCCGAAGGCGGCGACCACCGCCGGGGTGACCATCCCGGGGCGGACCTCGGAGCGGTTCATGTAGGAGACGGCGAGCTTGTCACGGGTCTGCCCACAGCCGACGTACGGGTTCTGCATCGGGTTCAGGTCCACCGCCTCTCCGTAGGCGTGCTCGGACCAGCTCCCGGTCCTTCCGCCGACGCACGGCGATGCCGCCGCCTGACGACACTCGAACGACGCCGACACGTCGTCGCCCGCCGGGACGTCCTGCGGCGGGCCGTAGGTGTTGACGAGCGCCATGTGACTGATCGGGAAGCGCATCGCGTAGAGCTTGGAGAACACGACGGCGAGCTTGGCCGCGGCGTCGGCGTTCACCACGAGCTGGCCGGTGTGGGCCTTCGCGTCGAATCCCCAGTACGAGACGGTGAGGACGCGCAGCTGGCTGAGCGGCACGGGGCAGCCCGGCTGCCAGTTTCCGCTCGACACGACCTCCGAGCGGGCCGGCGCCGGCAGCGGCGCGCTCGAGGAATGGAAGGTCGGAGCAACGAGAGCGAGCAGGAGCGCGACGCTGCGGAACATGGGTTGACCTCTATTCAGTCGCGGATGCCGGCCGTGGCCACCGGGGCCGCGCCGCACCGTGGCCCTGTGAGCGCCTTACCCAGCGGCAGGGCGCTGCACACGGTGCCCCGCCCCTCCGCCACCGCGCCGACGAGCGAGGTCGATGTGCCAAAGTCGACATCCGGAGAGTCAGGGATCAGCATGCGATCGCACGGCGACGAGGTGTGGAAGCAGACCGCGAAGCTGCTTCGCCGCCGACCCGGTTGGGTCGTCGAGGCGATGTCCACCCCGGGCATGCCGACATTTTGGTGCTTCGCTCGTGGCGCGAGCGCGGAGCTGTCGGTGCAGGTGGAGCGCGGCTCGATCAAAGTCCAGCCGGGAGGGACGGATCAGGTCGTGGTGCTGGGCGACGTGGGTGAGCTCGAGGCCTGGCTGGCCGCCAATCGGCCCGCATCGCTGCAGGAGCCGAAGCAGCGGGTCATCGACAAGTTGCGGGCCGGGAAGCTCTTCACCTGGGGCTGATGCGACAGCCGAGCGCGCCCGCCGCCGTCAGGCGTCGGAGGGGAGCAACTCCATCTCCGCCAGCGCGACGACTTCGCTCATCGTGAAGCCCGGCGCGGTCCGCTCGATGACGAAGCGGCCGTCGCGCCGGCGCAGGACGCAGAGGTCGGTGACGACGAGGTCGACGCAGCCGATGCCCGTGAGGGGCAGGCTGCAGCGACGGACGAGCTTCGCCTCGCCGTTGCGCTCGCAGTGCGCCATCAGCACCATGACGGTCGCACCACTGGCCACGAGGTCCATCGCCCCGCCGATCGCCCCGCCGACGATCTCGGGCGTCGTCCAGTTCGCGAGGTTGGCCTGCGAGTCGACCTGGAAGGCGCCGAGGACGACGACGTCGAGGTGACCGCCGCGCACCATCTCGAAGGAGGTGCAGCTGTCGAAGAACGAGGCGCCCGGGGCGAGCGTCACGAACTGGCTGCCGGCGTTGTACAGCTCGGGGTCGAAGTTCTCGGCGGTGGCGAGGTCGGAGTAGCCGAGGAGCCCGTTCTCAGAGTGGAGCACGATGTCGCGCCCGCTGATGTAGTCCGACATCAGCGTCGGCATCCCGAGGCCGAGGTTGACGTAGGACGGCTCGGGGAGGAGCCCGGCGGCGATCTCCGCGACCTCGGCGCGGCTCCACGCGAGCTTCCCGTTGTAGGTGCGCGCCACCTCGGCCCCCTCGGCGGTCCGTGGCACCGGCGGCACGACGGGGGGAACCTCGGTCTGGCGCACCACCCGGTCGACGAAGATGCCGGGGAGGCCGACGAGCTCGGGGTCGAGCTCGCCCTCGACGATCTCGTTCACCTCGGCGATCACGATCCCGGCGCTCTTCGCGAAGCTCGGATTGAAGTTGCGCCCCGCGCCACGGAACTGCAGGTTCCCGAAGCGGTCGGCGCGGAAGGCGCGGATGAACCCATAGTCGGCTCGGAGCGCGGTCTCGAGCACGTGCGGGACGCCGTCGAACAGCCGGATCTCCTTTCCCGCGGCAATCTCGGTGCCGACCCCGGTGCGCGTGTAGATCGCGCCGATCCCGGCGCCGCCGGCGCGGAGGCGTTCGACGAGGGTTCCCTGCGCGACGAGCTCGACGGTGATCTCTCCGGCGCGGATCTGCTCCTCGGCGGCGGAGAGGCCGGCGCCGGCGCGACCGGTGAAGGAGACGATCAGGCGGTCCACCTGGTGGTTCTCGATGAGGGACTGCGCCCGGAAGGGGCCGGTACCGAGCGAGTTGGCGATGATGCGCAGGTGCCGTGCGCCCTGGGCGCGCAGGGCGACGATGAGGCTCGCCGCGAAGCCGTGGTTCACTCCGAAGCCGGAGGTGACGATGGTCGCGCCGTCGCGGATGTCGGCGACCGCCTCCCTCGGGGAGGCGACGACCTTGTCGATCGTCATCTCACCTCCCCCGGCCGGTGCCGCGCCCTGTCGGGTCGGCGGCAGCGGGGACGGTCATCGGGGGCGGAAGCGGGGGAGGGCCGCCGCACCCTCGGTCATGTGGAAGACGAGCTCCACCTCCTGGTCGACGGCGAGGCCCTCGGGGTCGCAGTCCACGATGTTCGTCATCATCCGCGGCCCTTCGACGAGTTCGACATAGGCGAGGACGTAGGGGGTGGCGGCAGCGAAGGGAGGGCCCGCCCGACGGATCACGGTGTAGGAGTAGATGCGACCGCGTCCGCTCGCCTGCTCCCACACGGTGTCGTCGGAGTGACAGAAGGGACAGATCGGTCGCGGGTACCAGATCGCCTCGCCACAGGCCCGGCAGCGACGCAACAGCAGCTGGCCCGTGGTCGTCGCCGCCCAGAACTGCGCGGTGTCGCTCGTGATCGACGGTGTCGGCGCCGGCAGTGAAGGCGTGGTGACGACCTCGGCCATCAGGAGGACCTTCCGAGGATCAGCGTCGCGCCCCCCATCCGGCTCCCGATGTTGCCCCCCGTCCCCTGCACGAGGGCGACTTCGCAGTCGCGCACCTGGACGGCGGGGTGGGCCTCGCCGCGCAGCTGGCGGACCGCTTCGATGACCTTGGTCATCCCACCGCGGTTGGTCGGATGGTTGTTGCACAGACCGCCGCCGTCGGTGTTGAAGGGGAGGCGGCCGTCGGGCGCGACGAGCGCGCCGTCGAGGACGAAGCGACCGCCGGAGCCCTTCTCGCAGAAGCCGAGGTCCTCGATCTGCATCACGACCGTGATCGTGAAGCTGTCGTAGATCGAGGCGTAGTCGATGTCGCCGTGGGTCACGCCGGCCTCCTCGAAGGCGCGGGGTGCGGAGTAGACGGCGCCGGTGTAGGTGAGGTCGACGTGCCCGCCGTCCGCGTGCTTGGGCGACTCGCCGTGACCGAGCAGCGGCACCGCGTGGCGGTCGAGGTCACGCGCGACCTCGGGCGAGACGACGACGAGCGCCCCGCCGCCGTCGGTCACGACGCAGCAGTCGTCGCGGTGCAGTGGGTCACAGACGAGGGGCGAGTCGAGAACCTCCTCGACCGTGAGCACCCGTTGCAGGAAGGCGTTCGGGTTGTGCTGCGCGTGCAGCGAGGCGGCGACCTTCACCTCGGCGAGCTGTGCGCTCGTCGTCGCGTACTCGTGCATGTGGCGTCTGGCGGCGAGCGCGTAACCGGACGCCGTGACGGCCGGTCCGTAGACCTGCTCGAAGGCGGCTTCGGGGGTCGAGAGGTCGGGGGGCGTGGCGCCACCGGTCCTCGGCTTCCCCCCGAGGGTGATCAGGGCGACGCTGCACTTCCCCGCCGCGATCGCGGCCGCGGCGTGGCCGACGTGAACGAGTGGCGAGGCTCCGCCGCTGTCGGTCGAGTCCATGATCGCGGGGCGGATCCCGAGGTACTCCGCCATCGACAGGATCCCGCTGCCGGGGGCGTCGCGGCCACAGAAGTAGCCGTCGACGTCGTCCATCGTGAGGCCGGCGTCGGCGAGGGCGCCGAGGGCGACCTCCGCGTGGATCTGGCCGACCGATTTGTCCGGGAGCTCGCGACCGGGGTGCTCGTAGACCCCGGCGACGAGTGCCTTGCCGGATACGCCCAAGCTCTGCCCCCGCCTGCTCGGTGGCGGTCCGCGAGAAGCGGATCGCGTCCAGATCGAACCGTGGGCCACTGTAGGACGGACCGCCCGAGGCGGCCCAGCTCGAGACCTTCGGCACGCGGCGCGAGGCCTTCGTCCGTCGTCGCCCGGTCGCTCGCCAAGCAGCTCCCGAAAGGGGCCAGGGGGCGCCGGTGCGTCCCGCGCCGCACGCGTATCGTTCGCCCCGATATTGCTCGCTAGGTCACCTTACGATTATTTTCAGGTACGCTTGATATTCCGGTGAAGCGGCCGCGGTGACAGGGCACGGGGGAGGAACGTGGGCATGAGCTGCGGAAATGCGCCGTGCGGTGCCGCCGTGTCCGCCGCGTCGAAGTGGGCCGCACCGACGGCAGGGTGCGCGTGACCGCCCTCGAGGTCCGTGACGTCCACAAGTCCTACGGCGAGCAGCCGGTGCTGCGCAGCCTCTCGCTGTCGGTCGCGCCCGGCGCCTTCGTGGCGATCCTCGGCCCCTCGGGGAGCGGCAAGACGACCCTGCTGCGGGTGATCGCCGGCTTCGAGCGGGTCGACGGCGGTGAGGTCCGGCTCGCGGACGAGGTCGTCGACGACGGCCAGGGCCACTTCGTCTCCTCCGAGCGCCGTCGCATCGGCTACGTGCCCCAGGAGGGGAGCCTCTTCCCGCACCTCTCGGTCGAGCAGAACGTCGGCTTCGGCCTGCCGCGCGCCGAGCGCAAGGGCGCGAAGGTGGACTCGCTGCTCGAGATGGTCGGCCTCGTCGGCCTCGGTCGCCGCTACCCCCATCAGCTCTCCGGCGGCCAGCAGCAGCGGGTCGCCCTCGCCCGCGCGCTCGCCATCCGCCCGACCCTCGTCCTGCTCGACGAGCCGTTCTCCTCCCTCGACGCCGGGCTGCGGGCGAGCGTGCGCGCGGACGTGCGCAACGTGCTGCGTGAGGCAGGGGCGACCGCGGTGCTCGTCACCCACGACCAGGACGAGGCGCTCTCGCTGGCCGACGAGGTGGCGGTGATCAGCGCGGGGCGGATCGGGCAGGTCGACAGCCCGCAGGGCCTCTACTACCACCCCGGCAGCCCGGCCCTCGCCCGCGCCCTCGGGGAGACGAACTTCGTGCGCGGCGTCGCCCGCGGTGGGAGCGTCGAGACGCCGCTCGGCGTGCTGCCCCTCGAGAACGCGGCGGCGTCGGAGGGGAGCAAGCTCCTCGTCCTCGTCCGTCCCGAGCAGATCTCGTTCGAGGAGGGCGGCGGCTCGCTCGCCGGCCGGGTGGTCGAGTGCGAGTTCTACGGCCACGACGCGGTGGTGCGGATCCGCCCCGAGGGGGAGGGCAACGAGCTCATCGTCGCGCGCACGATCCGAGACACGGCCTCGCTGCAGGTCGGAACCCCGGTGCACGTGCGCGCCGAGGGAGCGGTCGTGGGCTGGCCCGACCAGGCGGCCTGAGCGACTGCTCGGCCCCTCTCCCCGGGGGCTGCTCCGTTAGGCTCGGCGGCCCGACCGCCCGATGGAGTGAGGATTGGATTTCGGCTCGAGTTTCGTCGTCCCCGCACCGCTCGCAACGGTCTTCGAGAAGCTCCTCGACCCGGCGGTGATGCGGAGCTGCATCCCCGGCTGCGAGGAGCTCGAGCGCCTCTCCGACGAGCAGTTCCGGGGGCGCTTGCGCAGTGAGATCGCGCACGTCCGCTTCGACGCCGCCTTCTCGGCGAACGTCCTCGAGCTCGACGCGCCCCGCCATCTGCACGCCCTCCTGCAGGGGGAGGACAAGCGGATCGCGAGTTCGATCAAGATCGACGCGCAGCTCGACCTCAAGGACAAGGGCGGCGAGACCGCGGTCACCTACAACCTCGAGCTCGCCCTCTGGGGCCGGGTCGGCCGCCTCGGCGAGGCGATCGTCCGCCGTCGCAGCGTCGAGGTGCAGCAGCAGTTCGAGGCTGCCTTCATCGTCGCCTGCGACCCCGACGGCGCCGCGGGCGACGAGACGCTCGGGGCGGCGCTCACGCCGCCGCAGGCGACGGCGGCGCGCGAGCTCGAGGAGGGGCCCGTGGCGATCCTGGACGCCCCGGCGCCCGTGGGCACCGCGCCAGCGCGCCGCTCGTGGTGGCGGGCCCTCCTCGCGCGCCTCTTCGGGGGGCGCTGAATGCCCGAGCTCCACCGTCCGACCTCGCTCGCCGCGGCGCTCGAGCTCCTCGCCGAGCGCGAGGACGCCGTCGTCTACGGGGGTGGCACGGCGATCCAGATCCTCTCCAAGCAGGGGGTGCTCTTCGCGAGCGACCTCGTCTCGCTCGGCGCGGTGCCCGGCCTCGACTTCCTCGAAGTGAGCGACGAGGCCCTCCGCATCGGCCCGATGGTGCGCCTGCGGCGGCTGGAGCGCGACGCCGAGGTGTGCCGCCGGGTGCCGCTCCTCGCGCTCGCCTGCCGCGAGGTCGCGAACCCACGGGTGCGCAACACCGCGACGATCGGCGGCAACCTCGCGCACGGCGACTACCGCCTCGACCCGCCGGTGGCGCTCATCGCCCTCGACGCGACGGTCGAGGCCTCGACGGGGCGCGGCCGACGGAGGGTCCCGGTGCGGGAGTTCTTCGCCGGCTTCGAGCAGACTGTCCTCGCACACGACGAGGTGATCTCGGCGATCGAGGTGCCCTGCCCGCGGGGAAGCGTCGTCGCCGCCTACGAGAAGCTCTCCTCCCTCGCCGCCAACGACTGGCCCTGCGCCTCGGTCGCCGTCTCCCTCGAGGAGGGCGCTGGCGGGCGCCGCCTCACCGTCGGCCTCGGGGCGCTCGCCCCGACCACGACCTACTTCGCGCTCGACCTCGGCGACGCCGACCTCGAGACGGCGACGGCGCGCGCCCTCGGGGCCGCCGAGGAGCTGCTCGACCCGCTCCCCGACGTGCGCGGCAGCGTCGCCTACAAAGCCGAGCTCGGCCGGGTGGCGATCACCGACGCGCTGGCGCGCGCCTGGGAGGAGCTCGCGTGAGCATCGAGGAGCTCGCACAAACGGGCGCCGTCGGCCAGCGCTGGCGGCGCAGCGACGACGTCGCGAAGGTGCGCGGCCAACTGCAGTACACGGCGGACCAGCGGACCCGCCAGGTCGTCCACGTCGCCTTCCACCGCAGCCTGCGGCCGCACGCGCGCCTCGCCGCCCTGCACCTCGAAGAGGCGCGGGCCCTTCCCGGGGTGCTCGCCGTCGTCACCGGCTCCGACCTCCACGACGCCCTCGGCGACGCGATCTTCACCGGGCCCGCCTTCGCCGACCAGCCACCGCTCGCCTACGAGCGGGTGCGCTTCGTCGGCGAGCCGGTGGTCGCGGTGATCGCCGAGGACCTCGCCACGGCGCGCGCCGCCGCCGACCTCGTCGGGGTCGATTACGAGGAGCTCGAGGCGGTCCTCGACGTCGACGCCGCCCTCGAGAACCGCGCCTTCGTCCACGAGGAGCTCCGCCCCTCGACGGTCTTCCAGGACCTCGCCCACCTGCGCGGCGTGCGCGAGACGAACGTCAACTACCACTTCCGCCTCCGCCGCGGCGACGCCGAGGCCACGATCGGGAGCGGCGCGAGCCGCGTCGAGGGGGAGTTCTGGTCCCCGCCGATCCACCACGTCCCGATCGAGCTGCCGCGCACCGTCGCCTGGCGCGAGGGCGACCGCCTCGAGCTCGTGACCACCACCCAGACGCCCTCCTACGTGCGGCAGATGGCCTCGGACCTGCTCGGCATCCCCCTCGCCGCGGTGCGGGTGCGCGCCGCGCCGCTCGGCGGCGGCTTCGGCTCGAAGATGTACGACCGCCTGGAGCCCGTCGCCGCCGCGCTCGCCTGGGTGACCGGCCACGCGGTGCAGCTGGCGGCGAGCCGGGAGGAGGCCTTCCTCCTCACCACCCGCCACGGCGCGCGCGTGCGCTCGCAGATGGCGGCCGACGAGGCGGGGAACCTGCTCGCCTCGGTCGCCGACATCGTCTACGACACCGGCGCCTACGCCGACGTCGGGCCGCGCATCACCGCCAAGTCGGGGATGATCGCCGCCGGCCCCTACCGGGTCGAGAACGTCGCGATCAGCTCGCGCTGCGTCTACACGAACAAGCCCTCGGCCGGCCCCTTCCGCGGCTTCGGCGTTCCCCAGCTCACCTTCGCCCACGAGTCGCTCGTCGACGAGCTCGCCCGCGCGCGCGGCGAGGACCCCGTCTCGTTCCGCCGCCGCAACCTGCTGCGCGAGGGCGACGTCGCCCCGGTCGGGACGCGCATGCACAGCGCCGATTTCCTCGCCTGCCTCGACGCGGTCGCCGCCGAGATCGGCTGGGAGGAACCCTTCGACCGCCCGGAAGGGCGCTTCCGGCGGGGGCGGGGGGTGGCGGTCGGCGTGAAGGCGGTGCTCACCCCGACGATCTCCAACGCCGTGCTGCAGCTCAACCAGGACGGCTCGGCCTCGCTGTCGATCAGCACGGTCGACATGGGCCAGGGCTCGGACACGATCATGGCCCAGCTCGTCGCCGAGGTCCTCGGTCTCGCGCCGGGCACGATCCGGGTGGTGCCGACCGACACCGACGTCACCCCCTACGACACGATCACCGCCGGCAGCCGCTCGACCTACCACACCGGTAACGCGGTGCGTCTCGCCGCGGAGAAGATGCGCGACCGCCTGCTCGAGATCGCCGCGGCGCGCTTCGGGGTCGCGGAGACCGACGTGAAGATCGGCCCCGAGGGGTTCCTCGCCTCGAGCACGCAGGAGCGCCTCACCCTCGCCGAGCTCGTGCAGGGGCACTTCGGCGCCCGCGGCACCACCCTCTCCACCGAGGCCGGCTTCGCCACCGAGTGGATCCCCTACGACCACGAGACCGGCCAGTCCGAGCGCGTCACCGAGCACTGGTTCGCCGGCGCCGTCGGGGTGGTGCTGCACGTCGACACCAAGACGGGGAGGATCGCGCTCGAGCACCTCGCCGTCGCCGGCGACGTCGGGCGGGCGATCAACCCGACCCTCGTCGAGCAGCAGCTGCGGGGGGCGGCGATCATGGGCATCGGCCTCAGCCTCTTCGAGGAGATGGTCTTCGACAACGGCCAGCTGGTGAACGGCTCGATGCTCGACTACCAGCTCCCCTCGCTGTTGGACATGCCCGAGCGCCTCACCCCGCTGATCATCGAGAGCCCGCACCGGAGCGGCCCCTTCGGCGCGAAGGGCGTCGGCGAGACGGGCATCCTCCCGGTCGCCCCGGCGATCGCGAACGCGCTCCGCGACGCGGTCGGGGTGCGCATCACCACCCTCCCCCTCACCCCCGAACGGGTGCGCAGCGCGCTCGGGGACCTCGGCTGATGCGGCGGCTCACCCTCGTCGTGAACGGCAGGTCGCGCGCCGTCGAGGCTCGCGACGAGGACCTCCTCCTCGACGTGCTGCGCGAGCAGGTCGGCGTGACGAGCGTGCGCGAGGGCTGTGGGGTGGGGGCCTGCGGCGCCTGCACGGTGCTCGTCGCCGGCGCCAGCGTGAGCAGCTGCCTGGCGCTCGCCGCCGACTACGACGGTGCGGAGATCCTCACCGTCGAGGGCCTCGGCGAGGAGGACCCGGTGGTCGCCGCCTTCGTCGCGGCGGGGGCGCTGCAGTGCGGCTACTGCATCCCGGGCTTCGTGATGATGACCCACGAGCTGCTCTCCGAGCGCCCCTCGCCCTCGCCCGCCGAGATCCGCGAGCACCTCGCCGGCAACCTCTGCCGCTGCGGCACCTACTTCGAGATCACCGAGGCCGTGGCGGCCGCCGCCCGCCGGCGCGGCGGCGGCTGATCACCCGAGCGACCGAGCGGCCGAGCCAGCCGACGAGCGTCAGCCGGTGACGCCGAGCGCGCCGAGCACGCGGGGCGGGGTGAGGGGGAGGGTGGTGATGCGCGCCCCGAAGGGGCGCAGCGCGTCCTCGACGGCGTTCGCGATCGCGGCGGGCGTCGGGATCGTCCCCGACTCGCCGGTCCCCTTCACCCCGAGCGGGTTGAGGGGGCTCGGGGTCTCCTGGTGGAAGAGCTCGGGGGTGACGAGCTCGAGGGCGCCGGGGAGCGCGTAGTCGAGGTAGCTGACGGTGAGCGGGGTGCCCTCCTCGTCGTAGTGCATCTCCTCGTAAAGGGCGTTGCCGACGCCGTGCGCGAAGCCGCCGTAGACCTGGCCGTCGACGAGGAGCGGGTTGAGGACCGTCCCGCAGTCGTGGCCGAGGATCGTCCGCAGCAAGGTGACGAGGCCGGTCTCGGCGTCGACCTCGATCACGGCGACGTTGATCGCCGAGGAGTAGGCGGCGCGCTCGGGGGTGAAGTAGGCGGTGCGCTCGAGGCCCACCGGGGAGCCGGGCTTCACGGCCATGCCGTGGCGACCGACGTTGTAGTGGCGGGTGAGCTCGAGGAGGGTGGCCCGCTGCTCCGGGTCGCTCCGCAGCACCGCCGCGTCGCCGGCGATCTCGATCTCCTCGGCGTCCACCCCGAGGAGCATCGCGGCGGCCTTGCGCAGGTCGGCGGCGAGCTGGCGGCAGGCGTCGTGCACCGCGGGGGCGGCGTTCGCGGTGACTCGGCTCCCGAAGGTGCCCTGGCCGAAGGGGATGTTCGCGGTGTCGCCGTGGCGCACGTCGACGAGGTCGAAGTCGACGCCGAGGGCATCCGCGGCGAGCTGCGCGTAGACGGTCTGGTAGCCCTGGCCCTGCGGGGCGGCCGCGAGGGTGACGAGGATGCGGCCGAAGTTCGTGAGGCGGACGCGCGCCCCCTCGTAGGGGCCGAGGCCGGTGCCCTCGACGCACATCGCGATCCCGACTCCGAGGAAGCGGCCGGCCTTGCGGGCCTCTGTCTGCTCGGCGCGGAAGGCGGCGAGGTCGATGCGCGCGAGCGCGCCGTCGAGCAGCCCCGGGTAGTTGCCGCTGTCGTAGGTGAGGGGGGAGCCGTCGCGGAAGAGGAGGCCGACGCGGTAGGGGAAGGCGTCGGCGGGGATGAGGTTGCGGCGCCGCACCTCCTCGGGGGCGAGGCCGAGGTGCTCGGCGACGCGGTCGACCATCCGCTCCATCACCGTCACGGCCTGCGGGCGTCCCGCGCCCCGTAGCGAGCTCGTCGGCGCCATGTTCGTGTAGCAGGAGACGAGCTCGCTGTGGATGTTCGGGATCACGTACGGCCCGGGCAGCGTCGACATCGTGATCGTCGGCACCTGCAACCCGAGGCAGTAGGCGCCCTGGTCGTGCTCGAAGACGTCCTTCAGCACGAGGAGGTGCCCCTCCTCGTCGAAGCCGACCTCGACGCGGTGGGTCTGGGTGCGCTCCATCGCCGCCGAGACGAAGTTCTCCCAGCGGTCCTCGATCCACTTGATCGGCCGCTCGAGGCGCATCGCGAGGTAGGGGATGAGCACCTCCTCGCCGTAGAACTGGGCCTTCGGGCCGAAGCCGCCGCCGACGTCGGTCGGGGCGATGACGCGGATCCGGTCCTCGGTGAGGCCGTAGAGCACGGCCAGCTGCTGGCGGGCGTAGTGCGGCGCCTGCGTCGCGTCCCACACCGTGAGCTCGCCGGTCGCCGCCTCGTAGCGGGCGGCGACGGCGCGCCCCTCCATCGAGTGGCCGCCGCCGCGCGAGATCCGGAAGGTCTCGCTGAGCACGTGCGGCGCGCTCGCGAGAGCGGCGTCCGGCTCGCCGGCGCGCTGGGTGATGCGCACGCAGACGTTGTCCTCGGCGTCGAGGTGGGCGACCGGCCCGCCCGCTGCGAGCGCCGCGGCGGTCGACGCGACGGCGCCGAACGGCTCGTAGTCGACGACCACGAGGTCGGCCGCGTCCTCGGCGACGCGCCGGCTCTCGGCGACGACCACCGCGATCGGCTCGCCCACGTAGCAGGCCTCGTCGAGGACGATCGGGAAGCGGACGCGCGGGCGGAGGTCGGGATGGGTGACCTTCGGCGGCAGGTCCTGGAGGAGCTCCTCGAGGTCCGCGGCGGTGAAGACCCCCGCGACCCCCGGGAGCGCGACGGCGGCGCTCACGTCGACCGAGCGGACGCGGGCGTGCGCCACCGAGCTGCGCACGATCGCCGCCTCGAGGAAGTCGGCAAAGGCGAGGTCGTCGAGGAACTCGCCCTTGCCGGTGAGCAGGCGGCGGTCCTCGCGGCGCTTCACCCCCGTGCCGACGAGGGGGGTGCGCACCGAGGTTGCGGGGAGGGTCATCGGTGCTCCGCGGCCGGCGCGGCGGCGCCGGAGAGCTCGAGCAGGGCGCGCACCATCCCGGCGTAGCCGGTGCAGCGGCAGAGGTTGCCCGAGAGCGCCTCGCGGGCCTCGTGCTCGTCGAGGACCGGCCCGTGGCGCAGGCGCGCCGTGAGCGACATCAGGAAGCCCGAGGTGCAGAAGCCGCACTGCAGGCAGTGGTGCTCGTGGAAGGCCTGCTGCAGCGGAGAGAGCTGGCCGTCGACGGCGAGCGACTCGACGGTCTCGACGTCGGTCCCCTCGGCCTGCACGGCGAGCATCAAGCACGAGCGCACGGCCTGGCCGTCGACGATCACGGTGCAGGCGCCGCAGCTCCCCTGTTCGCAGCCGAGGTGCGTCCCGGTGAGGCCGAGGCGGTGGCGGAGGAAGTCGGCGAGGCTGACGCGCGCCTCGACGAGCGCGCTCTGCGACTCGCCGTTCACCACCAGGTTCAGCGCGTGCAGCTCCTGCTCCTCAGCCATCGTGGGCCTCCCTCGTGGCGCGCAGCTCGCCGAGCGCCCGGCGGGCGAGCGTGCCGGCGACGACGCGGCGGTAGCTCGCCGAGGCGTGCACGTCGGCGGGCGGGTCGACCGCCCGCCGCACGGCCTGGTCGACCTCCATCAGCACCTCGTCCTCGAGCGCGCTCCCGGTCGCGATCGCCGCCGCCTCCTCGAGGAGGAGCGGCGTCGGGGCGACCCCCGAGCAGCTGAGCGCGGCCGCGAGGACGCGGCCGCCCTCGGAGAAGCTCGCCTGTGCGGCGGCGCCGACGAGCGCGAAGTCCCCGGCGCGCCGGGCGAGCTCGACGAAGGTCCCCGCCGAGCGCGGCGGCGACGCGGGGACCTCGACCGCGGTGAGCAGCTCGTCGGCCTCAAGGGCGGTGCCGAGGTGGAACTCGAAGAACTCCCGGGCGGGGATCCGCCGCTCGCCGCGCACCGAGCGGGCGACCATCGTCGCGTCGAGGGCGACCATCGTGGCCGGAAGCTCGGCGGCTGAATCGGCGTGCGCCAGGCTGCCGCAGACGGTGCCGCGGTTGCGGATCTGCAGGTGCGCGACCTGGCCGAGGGCGCTCGTGAGCAGCGGGTAGGAGAGCGCGGCGTCGGGTGCCTGCTCGAGGGCGTGCTGGCGGACGGTGGCGCCGATGCGCACGCCGTCAGGGGTGAACGTGAGCGTCCCGAGCTCCTCGACGGCGTTGATGTCGACGAGGTGCGCCGGTGCGGCGAGGCGGAAGTTCAGCATCGGGATCAGGCTCTGCCCGCCGGCGATGACCTTCGCCTCCTCGCCCTGCTCGGCCAGGAGCCCGAGCGCCTCGTCGAGGCGGCGGGGGCGGTGGTACTCGAACTGGCGGGGCTTCACGCCGCGGCGCTCCCGGAGTGCGCGGGGCAGCAGCCCTCGACGAGCTCGCGCTCGGTGACCGTGAGCGACCGTCCGGCGAGGTGCTCGCGGACCACCTCGCGAAGGCGCGGCGACTCGAGGATCGCGAAGTGCCGTGCCGGAGAGACGAGGAAACGGCCGTCGGGCACCCCGGCCGCGATCGCCTCGCCCATCGCGGGCGGCGTCGCGTAGTCCTCCCTCCCGGTGATCACGAGCGTCGGCGCGGTGATCGCGGCGAGCAGGTGGCGGGAGTCGAGCGCCCCGAGCGCCCGGCAGGCCTCGGCGTGCGTCGCCGGCGCGGTGCGCAGGAACAGGCCGGTCACCGCGCTCACCACCTCGGGGTGGAAGCGGCGGAAGTCGGCGGTGAACCAGCGGTCGACCTGGAAGGCGATCTGCTGGTAGCGGGGCTTGCCCGCCGCCTGCGCAGCGCGCTCCGCCCAGGCCTTGGGGGCCTCCTCCCCGTACCAGGCGGTCGTGTCGCAGAGCACGAGGCGCTCGACGCGCTCGGGCGCAAGTCCGGCGAGCGTGAGGGCGACGCTCCCGCCCATCGAGAGGCCGAGGAGGTGGGCGCGGGCGTGGCCGAGGTGGTCGAGGAGGGCGAGGACGTCGTCGGTGAGCTCCTCGACGCCGAAGGGCGCGCCGGACCACTCCGAGGCTCCGTGGCCGCGCAGGTCGAGCGCCAGCACCTCGTGCTCGGAGGCGAGCTCTCGGGCGAGGCCCGCCCACATCTCGGCGCCGAGCGCGAGCGAGTGGAGGAGGACGAGGGGGCTGCCGCTCCCGGTCCGGTGGTAGGCGAGCCTGCCGTCCGGCCCCGCGAAGCGCTCCGGGGCGCCGAAGCGCGCGGCGGGCGCGGGGCTCACGAACGCAGCTCGGGCCAGCGGTCTCCGACCTTGGTGAGCAGCTCGTGGCTCGCGGTGACGACCTTCGGGAAGTCGGCGAGGCGCTCGAAGGGGCGACAGGCGTCGATCACGGCCCGGCTGTTGTAGTACGGCGGGCCGCCGACGGCGAGCGGGTCGACGCGGCTGCCCCAGGTGTTCTTCATCACCTCGATGTCCTTGGCCGGGTCACAGCGCGTCGACATCGCCCAGATCACCTCGCCGAGGTCGCGGGGGTTCACGTCCTCGTCGACGACCACGACGAAGCGGTTCATGTAGGCCGCGCTCGGGTGCTGGGCGGCGAGGTAGCCGGCCTGCCGGCTGTGACCGGGGTAGCGCTGGTCGATCGAGACGACGAGGAGCAGGCGGCCGCCGGCGACCTCGTGCAGCCAGACCCCGGAGACGCCCGGGAGGCCGGTCGCGATCAAGCCGTCGGTGACCATCGCGGACTTCATCACGCAGCGCATGTAGGAGTAGTCGTTCGGAGGCTTGCCGGGGGGGGCACCGAGGTTGATCGGGTCGTTGCGGTGGTAGATGCGGGTGACGTCGACGGTGAGCACCTCGGTGACTCCGCCCGAGTAGTAGCCGGTCCACTCGCCGAACGGCCCCTCGGGGCGCCGGCGGTCGGGGTACATCCAGCCCTCGAAGGCGAGCTCGCTGTAGGCGGGGATCGGCAGGCCGGTGTCCTGGCCTTTGATCACCTCGACCGGCTCGCCGAGGATCGCGCCCGCGTAGTCGAGCTCGGAGACGCCGAAGGGGACTTCGGTGCCGGCTACCACGAGGAAGATCGGGTGCTGGCCGAAGCTGCCGGCGATCGGCGCCCGTCCCTCGCGCTCGAACCAGCGGCGGACGTGCTGCATGCCGTGCTTGCCGGCCTCGATGTTGATCGAGATCGCCCGCCCGTCGTCCTGCAGCTCGACGCGGTAGGCGCCCATGTTGATCACGTCGGTCTCGGGGTCGACGGTGATGATCCCGCAGCCGGTTCCGATGTACTGGCCGCCGTCGCCCTCGTGCCACCAGGGGGCGGGGAACTTCGTGAAGTCGATCTCGTCGCCCTCGAGCACGTTCTCGAGCAGCGGGCCGCTGTCGACCTGCTCGGCCTTGAACTTCGTGGCGTCGTTCACCCACTGGCCGGGCTTGGAGCGCAGCGCCTCGACAAGGCCGATGTCGTCGAGCTCGCCGCCGAGGCCGATCGTCAGGCCGAACAGGCGGGGGTTGATCACGCTGCCGGCGAGGACGCGGCCCCCCTCGGGGTAGCCGACGAGGTCCTCGAAGAGCAGGGCCTCGGGGTTCGCCCGCCGGTAGTTGAGGTGGCAGGCGGCGCCGAGCTCGAGGTGAGGGTCCGCCCCCTTGATCCTGCGCAGCTCTCCGAGCTGCTCCGCCTCGACGAGCCACTGCCGCAGATCGAACCTCGACATCACACCTCCCGAGGGCCGCTGCCCCCCGCGCGCGGGCGGCGCCTTGTGACCACGCCCAGCTGGGGCGACAATAGCCAACCGGCCCGGAAGCCTCCGGTGTGTCAGCGCTGGTCCGCGGCGCCGGCGGGAAGGGAACGAGTGGGCGCGACCGACGATGCGAAGCGGGGCCGACCCTGAGCGCCACCCGCCCGCGGCTCATCGTCGGGATCTCCGGCTCGAGCGCGCCGCAGCTCGGCGTCCACCTGCTGCGCGTCCTCGCGCGCCTCGCCAGCCACGAGGTGCACCTCGTGCTCTCCGCGGGCAGCACGCGCACGATGGAGCTCGAGATGAACCTCGCCCCCGAGGCGGTGCGCGGCCTCGCGGACGTCTGCTACGAGGTCGGTGACCTCGCGGCGGCGATCTCCTCGGGCTCCTTCCTCACCGCGGGCATGGTCGTGATGCCCTGCTCGATGCGCACTCTCGGCGCCCTCGCCTCGGGGGTCACCGGCGACCTCGTCACCCGCGCCGCCGACGTCTGCCTGAAAGAGCGCCGCCGCCTCGTCCTCGTGCCCCGCGAGACCCCCCTCAACCTCATCCACCTCCGCAACATGGAGACGCTCACGCTTGCGGGGGCGACGATCCTCCCGCCGGCGCCCGCCTTCTACCACCACCCCGAGACGATCGAGGACCTCCTCGACCACCTCTGCGGGAAGGTGCTCGACCAGTTCGGGATCGCCCACGACCTCTTCGATCGCTGGAAGTGACCGGTCGGTGGGGCGACCCGCCCGGACGGCCGGCGGCGGTGGCTGAGCCCCGTCGGCGGGGCCCCACGCCGCTGCGAAGGCTCCTCGTCAGCGCTGCCGTCGGCTGCACCGTGGCGCTCGGCGCGACGCCGGTCGCCGGCGCCGCCGCGGCGAGCGAGGCCCCGGCCTTTTTCGCCGTCGGGCAGGTGGCACGGGTGCCGGGCGGCGCCCACGCGACCGGCGCGCTCGCGTCGAACCGGCGCCTCGATCTCGGCGTCGTCCTCGCCGGCCGCGATCCCGCCGGGCTGAAGGCGCTCGCCACCGCGATCGCGAGCCCGCAGAGTCCCGAGCACGGCCGCTTCCTCGGCACCGCCGCCTTCGCCCGTCGCTTCGGCGCCACCGAGGGGGCGATCGCCAAGGTCAGCGCGGCGCTGCGCCGAGCCGGGCTGCGGGTCGCGCCGGCGAGCGCGAACCACCTCATGATCCCGGTGAGCGGCAGCGTGCGCGCCGTCGAGGCCGCCTTCCGCACGCGCGTCGAGGGCTACCGATTGGCCGACGGGCGTGCCGGCTGGGCGGCCGCGAGCGCCCCCGAGCTGCCGCGCGCGCTCGCCGGCACGGTGAGCTCGGTCCTCGGCCTCGACGACCTGGTGGTGCCGCACGGCTCCGCCGTGGCCGCGAGGCGCGGCGCGGCCACGGGCCGGGCGGGCAGCGCCCCACGGGAGGCGCCGGTCACCGGCGGCCCGACCGCCTGCGCGGCGGCGCGGCGTGACGCCTTGGCGGCGGGGGCCTGGACCGACAGCCAGGTCGCGCACGCCTACGGCCTGGATCGCCTCTATTCGGCGGGCGACCTCGCGGCGGGCCAGACGATCGCCCTGTTCGAGCTGGAGCCCTTCCTCGCCTCGGATCTCGCCACCTTCGAGCGCTGCTACCTGCACACGAGCGACCCCGGCCGGGTGACGATCGACGCGGTCGACAACTACTCGCTGTCGGGGAGCGGGACCGGGGAAGCGATCCTCGACGTCGAGGACCTCGCCGCCCTCGCCCCGGCGGCGAAGATCATCGTCTACGACGCCCCGAACACGACCTTCGGCGCGCTCGACGCCTACAACGAGATCATCAGCCAGGACCGGGCGAACATCGTCACCACCAGCTGGGGGGAGTGCGAGTCGGCGCTCGAGACGAGCGCGCCGGGCGCGGAGCAGCTCGAGAACATTCTCTTCGAGGAGGCGGCGACCGAGGGCCAGACGGTCTTCGCCGCGACAGGGGACACCGGCTCGGACGACTGCGCGAGCACCCCCTTCTCCACCACCACCGCCGTCGCCCCCTTGCTCTCGGTCGACGACCCCGCCAGCCAGCCCTTCGTGGTGAGCGTCGGCGGGACCTCGCTGTCGAGCACCGACCTCCCCCGCCCGGCTGCCGACGCCGAGACGACGTGGAACGACGGGGCGAACGGCGGGGGGAGCGGTGGGGGGCTCTCGCTCGTGTGGAGCGCCCCCTCCTGGCAGAGCGGGGTCGCCGGGCTGCTGCCCGGCGCGAGGCGCGAGCTCCCCGACGTCTCGGCGAGCGCGGACGAGCAGCTCGGGATCACCGTCTACAGCGCCGGCTTCGCCGGGGGCGCGGGCAACGTCCAGAGGCGGCCGGACGCGGGCTGGTCCTCGATCGGCGGGACCTCCTCGGCGACGCCGATCTGGGCGGCGATCGCCGCCGAGGTCGCCGCCTCGGCACCGGCGGGCACCTCCTGCGGCGCGCTCCCGGTGCGGGCGGGCGGCGCCGACCTCGGCTTCCTCGCCCCCGCCCTCTACGCGATCGCCTCCACCCCCAGCGGCTACAGCGGCTCGTTCATCGACATCACGTCGGGGAACAACGACATCTTCAGCGTCTCGGGGGGCTCGTACCAGGCGGGGGCGGGCTTTGACCGGGCGACGGGCCTCGGCGCGCCGATCGTCACCGAGCCCGCGGGTGCCGGTGGCCTCGCCGCGGCCCTCTGCGCCGAGGAGAGCGGCAGCCCGCTCGCCGGGCCGGCCGCGCCGGTGGTGACCGCGCTCAGCCCGCCGTCGGGGCCGACGACTGGTGGGACCTCGCTCGCTGTCACCCTCGCCGCCGCACCGCCGGCGGGGGCGACGGTCACCGCCTCGCTCGGTGGGGCGCCCGCCGCCGTCACGACGATCGCTGGGCGGGGACTCACCGTCGTCACCCCGGCGAGCCCCCTCCCTCCGGGCTCGCCGGCGACCGACGGCAGCGGCGCGGTGCAGCTCGTCGTCACCGTGTCGGGGCCGACCGGCAGCGCGTCGAGCCTCACCGGCCCGGCGAGCGTCTTCCAGTACGTGACGGTGGGCGCCGGCGGCGGCCCCCCCGACGTGTCGGGGATCGGCCCCTCCGCGGGGCCGATCGCGGGGGGCGCCACCGTCACCGTCTACGGCAGTGGCTTCGCCGCCGCGCAACTGCGCGTCAGCTTCGGCGGGCTGCCGGCGCGCTCGGTGTCGGTCGTGAGCAACGACGAGCTCGTCGCCGTCACCCCGGCGCGTGACGCGGGGGTCGCCTGCGCGACCGGCAACGGCTTCGAGCCGACGGTGAACTGCCAGGCCGAGGTGGTCGTCGCCGACGCGCTCGGGAGCTCGGCCACCGCCGCGATCCTCCCCCCGGTGCGCGGGCGGATCGTCTTCAACCCCGAGGGGGTCGTCCCGCCGACGCCGGGGCGCGAGGTCGCGCCGGCGGCGACGGAGTACGACTTCTCCTCCAAGCCGCGGATCCTGCGCATCACCCCCAACCCCGGTGACGCCCGCGGCGTCCACCCGGTGACGATCATTGGCCGCGGCTTCAGCTTCGACACCTTCCAGTGGGTGAACTTCGGCCCGCCCGGGAACCCGGCGAGCGAGGTGGTCGGGATCAGCTACCTGAGCGCGACCGAGATCGTCGTCGTCCCACCCACCTCGCCGGCGGGGGCGCTCGTCGGCGGGGTGAGCGTGCAGAGCATCGTCGGGCGCAGCAACGTGAAGGCCTTCTCGTACGCGAAGGTCCCCGCCGTCTCGGGCCTCTCGACGCGCACGGGCGCGGGCGGGAGCCGCATCACCCTCGTCGGCGACGACCTCTCGATGGCGACCTCGGTGCTCTTCGTCTCGGTGGCCAACGTGCGCGTCTTCCGCAGCGTCACCGGCGCCGCGCTCGGCCACCGCGCCCCGGGTGAGCTCGTCGTCGCCGTCCCCGCGGGCCTCTCCGGTGCGGTGCACGTCGAGCCGTGCTCGCCGACGGGCTGCGCCACGCCGAGGACCTCCGTCGACACCTTCTCCTACGCGCCGCTCCCGCAGGCGGGGCGGCGCGGGGGCTGACGGCCGGGCGCTGCCGCCGTAGGCTTCGCCGCGAAACCGAGGAGGTCGAGATGATCGCACGGGCACCGTTCGGACGGACCGGCCACGAGAGCTCTCGGGTGCTCTTCGGCGCCGCCGCGCTCTCCAAGGTCGACCAGCAGCGCGCCGACGAGGTGCTCTCGCTCCTCCTCCCCGCCGGCGTCAACCACATCGACACGGCCGCCTCCTACGGGGAGTCCGAGCTGCGCCTCGCGCCCTTTTTGAAGGAGCACCGCGACGAGTTCTTCGTCGCCTCCAAGACCGGCGAGCGCACCGGCGAGGAGGCCCGCCGCTCCCTCGAGCGCTCGCTCGAGCGCCTCGGGATCGACCAGCTCGACCTCATCCAGCTGCACAACCTGGTCGAGGAGGAGGAGTGGGCCGTCGCGCACGGCCCGGGCGGCGCGGTCGAGGCCCTCGCCCGTGCCCGCGACGAGGGGCTGGTGCGCTTCATCGGCGTCACCGGCCACGGTCTGCGCATCGCCGGCATGCACCTCCGCAGTCTCGAGCGCTTCGCCTTCGACTCGGTGCTCCTCCCCTTCAACTTCCCGCTGCTGCGCGAGCCCGCCTACCGCGAGGAGGTGGAGGCGCTCCTCGACCGCTGCGCGGAGGGTGGGGTCGCGGTGCAGACGATCAAGTCGATCGCCCGCCGCCGCTGGCCCGAGCCCCGCCCCGAGGAGCGCCGCAGCTGGTACCAGCCGCTCGGCGACGCGGCGGCGATCGGGCGCGCCGTGCGCTTCGTCCTCGGCCGGCCGCAGCTGTTCCTCAACTCCTCGAGCGACTTCACCCTGCTCCCCCTCGTCCTTGAGGCGGCCGCGGCCGGTGGCGGCGTGCCCGCTGACGAGGAGATGGAGGGCGACGTCGACGCCTACGAGATGGCGCCGCTGTTCGACGGCGAGGCGCTGGAGCGGATCTGAGTCAGCCGACGCGGGCGCACACCGCGGCGGCGACGGCAGAGGCGCCGCCGGCGACCGAGCCGTCGCGGGCGACGACGACCGCCTCGTCGGCGAGGGCGCGGGCCACCGCCCCCCGCAGCCGCCCGCTCGCCGGGGCCTCGCCGAGGTGCTCGAACATCAGCGCAGCGGAGAGCAGCTGGCCGACCGGGTTGGCGAGGCCCTTGCCGGCGATCGAGGGCGCCGAGCCGTGGATCGGCTCGAAGTAGGCGGCACCGTCGCCGATGTTCCCCGAGCCGCACAGCGAGATGCCGCCGATCGTCGCCCCGCCGAGGTCCGAGAGGATGTCGCCGAGCAGGTTCTCGGTGACGATCACCGAGAAGTGCCCGGGCTGCAGCACGAGCGCCTGCGCGGCGGCGTCGACGTAGAGGCATTCGACGTCGAGGTCGGGGTAGTCGGCGGCGACCTCCAGGAAGATCTGCCGGAAGAAGTAGAGGCTGCGCAGCACGTTCGCCTTGTCGACGCAGGTCACCCGTCGCACCCCGTCCTCCGGCGCGCCGGAGCGGCGGCGGGCGAGCTCGCAGGCGTAGCGGCTGACCCGCTCGCAGCCCGGGCGGGTCGCCAACAGCGTGTCGGTCATCGCCCAGTCGTTGCCGACGCCGAGGCCGCGCGAGGCGTAGAGGCCCTCGGTGTTCTCGCGCACGATCGTGTAGTCGATCGCCCCCGCCCCGACCTTCAACGGCGACTCGACCCCGGGCAGGAGGAGCACCGGACGGACGTTCGCGTAGGTGTCGAGGCCGCCGCGTAGCACCCCGCCGAGCAGGCCCGCCTCGGTGCCGTCGGGGAAGCGCACCTCGGGGAGGCCGACGGGGCCTTTCAGCACCGCGTCCGCGGCGCGCACCGCGGCCATCGACTCCTCGCTGAGCGGGCTGCCGTTGCGGAGGTACTCGGCGGCCCCGCCGGGGAGGTGGCGGTAGGAGAGGGTGAAGTCCTCGTCGGCGGCGAGGGCGTCGAGGACCTCGAGGGTGGCGGTGACGAGCTCGGGGCCGATGCCGTCGCCCTCGATCACCGCGACCTCGTACCGGCGCTCCTCGCCCACGCGCTCCCCCTATCGTCGCCAGGGGACGGTAGCCGCGGGCGCGGCGGGGAGGGACCGATGGACGAGCAAGCGGTGGCGGCGCTGCGCCGCCTGCGGGCCGCCTTCCAGGCGGGACGGACGCTCCCGCTCGCGACGCGCGCCGCGCAGCTCGCGGCGCTCGAACGCCTCGTCACCGAGGAGGAGGCGCGGATCAGCGGGGCGCTCGCCCGCGACCTCGGCAAGCCCGCCGTCGAGGGGCTGATCACCGACGTCCTCAGCGTCCGCCGGGAGATCGTCCTGCAGCGCCGGAACCTCGCCCGCTGGAGCCGGACGCGGCGCGTGCGCCTGCCCGTCGCGCTCCGGCCCGGGCGCGCCGAGCTCCGCCACGAGCCGCTCGGCGTGGTGCTCGTCGTCGCCCCCTGGAACTACCCGGTGAACCTCGTCCTCGTGCCGCTCGCGGCCGCGCTCGCGGCGGGGAACACCGTCGTCGTGAAGCCCTCCGAGCTCGCCCCCGCGACGGCGCGGCTCCTCGCCGAGCTGATCGGCCGCTACCTCGACCCGGCGATCGTCGCGGTGGTGAACGGCGGCCCGGAGGTCACCGAGGCGCTCATCGACGGCGGCGTCGACCACGTGCTGTTCACCGGGAGCACCGCCGTCGGGCGCAAGGTGATGGCGCGCGCCGCCGCGACCCTCACGCCGGTCACCCTCGAGCTCGGCGGCAAGAGCCCCGCCTACGTCGACGCCTCGGCCGACCTCGGCGTCGCCGCGACCCGCATCGCCTGGGGCAAGTTCCTGAACGCCGGGCAGACCTGCATCGCCCCTGACCACGTGCTCGTGCACCGCGAGGTCGCAGGGGCCTTCGTCGAGCGGCTCGTCGCGAGCGTGCGCGCCCTGTACGGCGAGGAGCCGAGGGAGAGCCCCGACTACGGGCGGATCGTGAACGACGGCCACCTCGCGCGCCTCGAGGCGCTGCTCGCGACCTCGCGGGCGACGATCGCCTGCGGCGGCGAGGTGGACCACGCCACCCGCTACCTGGCACCGACCGTGCTCGTCGAGCCCGCCGCCGACGCGCCCCTCCAGCACGAGGAGATCTTCGGGCCGCTGCTCCCGGTGATCGCCGTCGAGGACGCCGCCGCGGCCGCGGCGCGGATCGCCGCCGCGCCCGTGCCGCTGTGCGCCTACGTCTTCACCAAGGAACGCCGCGTCGCCGACCGCTTCATCGCCGCGACCCGCTCGGGGTCGGTGTGCGTGAACACCACGCTCGAGCACTTCGCGACTGGGAAGCTGCCCTTCGGGGGCCTCGGGGAGAGCGGGAGCGGCCGCTACCACGGCCGCTACGGCTTCGAGACCTTCAGCCACCTGCGCCCCGTGCTGCGCAAGGCCAACCACCCCAAAGTTGGCCTCGCCTATCCTCCCTACCGCAGGCGCACGGTCGCGCTGCTGCGCCGCCTGCTCTAGCCCCAATACCGTTCTGTCGGCCCCGCCGACGGGGCCGTCGCGCGAAGGGGGGACGGTGGACCAAGCGATCCTGCTCGACGAGGTGCTGGCGAACGCGTGGCCGGCGCCGCTCACCGAGGTGGTCGACCGCTGGCAGCTGCGCTTCGGCCAGGGCCTCGACCGCCGCACGAACACCGCCTGGGCGATCGGCGAGCCCGACTGCGGCCTCGAGGCGGCGGTCGAGATCACCGAGGACTTCTACGGCCGGCGCGAGATGGACGTCGAGATCCGCACCGGCGGCTCGACGCCGCCGGCGCTGTTCGAGCTGCTCGCGGCGCGCGGCTACGACGAGCGCCCCCGTCACCCCCTCGTCTGCGTCGCCGAGACGGGCGCGCTCCGGGCGGAGGCCGCCGCCGGCTTCGAGATCGTCGACGAGGAGACGATCTCGCCGGACTGGTTCGCCGTCTACTGGGAGGAGGAGCAGGGCCGCCTCGGTAGCGACCAGCGCGCCGTCGAGCAGGCGCACGCGCTACTCCGCGCCGGCCCCGAGTGCCACTACCTCTCGGCGCGCCGCGCAGGCGAGGTCGTCGCCGTCGGGCAGGCGGTGCTCTCGCGCGGCCTGCTCGTCGTGCAGGCGATCGCGACCCGCGCCGAGCGACGGCGCGAGGGGGGAGCGCGCACCGTGCTCGCGGCGCTCGGCGAGCTCGCCCGCCGGCGCGGCGTGCCACGGATGTGCCTCGCCGTCCAGGAGCAGAACGCCGCGGCGCGACCGCTCTACGAGGCGATCGGCTTTGGCGTCGACCACCGCTGCCGCTACCTGTTCCGTCCCGCCGGGGGCTGAGCGGGGCAACGGCGCCCCCCGAGGGGGCCGATAGGCTCGCCGGGCTGGCCCGGCTGGGCCGCTCCCCCCTCCGGAAGTCGGTGATGACGAACAACGCCCGCCTCGCGGCCCTGAAGTCGAGCCGCCGCGGCCGCTGGCTCGCCCTCGTGGTGCTCTGCCTCGGCCAGCTCGTGATCGTCGTCGACGGCACCGTCGTGAACGTCGCGCTGCCGATCATCGAGCGGGAGCTGCACTTCACCCAGGCCTCGCTCGCCTGGGTGGTGAACGCCTACCTCGTGACCTTCGGCGGCCTCCTCCTCCTCGCCGGCCGCCTCGGCGACCTCTTCGGCCGGCGGCGCATCTTCTTGTTCGGGCTCGGGCTGTTCAGCGCGTCCTCGGCGGCCTGCGGCTTCGCCGAGAGCCGCGAGCTGCTGATCGGCGCCCGCTTCGTGCAGGGGGTCGGCGCCGCCTGCTGCTCCTCGATGGTGCTCGGGATCCTCGTCACCCTCTTCCCCGCCCCCCGTGAGCGCGGACGGGCGATGATCGTCTACGCCCTCGTCGCGAACATCGGCGGCTCGATCGGCCTGCTCGTCGGCGGCGCCCTCACCCAGTACCTCTCCTGGCACTGGATCTTCTTCATCAACGTCCCGATCGGCGTCGTCGGCGGGGCGCTCGCGCTCGCCCTCCTCGACGAGCATCCGGGGATCGGGATCCACGGGGGGGTCGACTGGGTCGGCGGCCTGCTCGTCGTCGCCGCGCCCACCCTCGCGACGTGGGCGATCGTCAACGCCTCGGCGATCGGCTGGGGCTCGACGCGCACCGTCGGTTCCTTCCTCGGCGCGGCGGCGCTCGGCGCGCTCTTCTTGTTGAACGAGGCGAAGGTGCGGCGCCCGCTCATCCCGCTGCGCCTGCTCGCGACCCGTCGGCTGGGCGTCGCGAACCTCGCGCGCTTCTTCCACGGCTTCGCGATGAGCCCGGTCTTCTTCTGCGGCGCCCTCTACCTGCAGCACGTCCTCGGCTACAGCGCGATCCGCACCGGCCTCGGCTACTTCCCCCTCAACTTGATGATCGGCCTCTGCTCGCTGCTGCTCGTCTCGCGGATCCTCCGCCGCTTCGGCCCGTCGCGGCCGATCGCCCCCGGCTTCTGCCTCGTCGCGGCGGGGCTCTTGCTGCTCGCGAGGGCGCCGCTCGGCGGCAACTACTTCACCGACGTGATGCCGGCCTTCCTCCTCGTCGGCCTCGGCGCGAGCCTCGTCTTCCTGCCGACGGTGACGATCGCGATGGCCGGTGCCGGGTCGAACGAGTCGGGCCTCGCCTCGGGGCTGACCAACGTCACGCTGCAGATCGGGATCGCCTTCGGCACCGCGGTGGCGGCGAGCATCTCGAGCATCGAGACCAACCGCCGCCTCGCTGCGGGGGCGCCGCTCCGTCTGGCGCTCACCGCCGGTTACCACCTCGCCTTCGTCGTCACCACCGCCGCGCCGCTCCTCGCGGCGGGGCTCTGCCTCGTGGCGCTGCGCGGCTTCGGGCCGCCCGCTGCGGTGCCCGATCCCGCCGCTGGGCGCGCTCGGGCGCTCGTCGCGGAGTAGCTCAGCTGCCGGGCTCGGTGGTGCGGCGCTCCACCTCGTAGAGCTCCTCGAGCCCCGCGGCGGGGGCGAGCTCGGCGTAGAGGGCCTTCACCCGCGTCGCCTCGTCGGGGCCCGAGCCCCCCGCGTGCTGCGCGCGAAAGGCGCTGCGCATCGCGTCGAAGGCGACCGACTGGCCGGTGTAGGGGTCGACGACGAGCGGGTAGCCGAGGCGGCTCCACTCCTCGCGGGGGCGCAGGTCGAGGGGGGCCATCGCGATCAACGGGCGGGGGAGGAGCTGCGGCGCGCGCACGAGCTCGTCGCCCTCCAACAGCCCCGAGAGCAGGAGGTCGGCACCGGCCTCGGCGTAGGCGGTGAGGCGGGCGATCGCCGCGTCGAAGCTCTCGAGGCGGAGCGCGCTCGTGCGGGCGATGATCAGGAAGTCGGGGTCCTTGCGGGCCTGCACGGCGGCCCGCACCTTCTCGGCCATCTCCTCGGCCGGGACGAGGTGCTCGATGCCGCGGTGGTGGCTGACCCTCTTCGGGGCGACCTGGTCCTCGATCTCGATCGCGGCCGCGCCGGCCGCCTCGAAGTCCCACACGGCGCGCATCGTGTGCACGGGGTCGCCGAAGCCGACGCCGCCGTCGGCGATGAGCGGCAGCGCCGAGCGGCGGGTGATCGCGGCCGTGCGCTCGGCGAGCTCGGTGAGGGTGAGGAGCGCCTCGGAGACGCCGCTCGAGAAGCCGAGCGCCCCGCCGGAGAGGTAGCCGCAGCCGAAGCCGATCTCCTCGCACAGGCGCGCCGTCAAGGCGTCCAGGCAGAGCGGCGCGAAGAGGCCCTCCCCGGACTCGATCCCCCGCTTCAGCGCGAGGCGTGCCTCGTGACCCATCGCTCCTCCTCTGTTCGGACGCTACGTGCTCGGCCGTGCCGTCGTCGGTCGACGGCGACCGGCGACGGGAGGCGGCGGCGCGCTCGCCGGCGCGTTCGCCGGCGCCTGCAGGGCGGTGAGGGAGATCAGCACCGCGGCGAGCCCGACGCCGGCGCTCACGCCGAGCGCGAAGCGGATCCCGTGCGCCTCGCCGCTGAGGCCTCCCCCCACCGCTGCCGCGGAGGCGATCGTCACGATCGCCGCCAGGCCGAGCGCCCCACCGAGCTGCTGGGACATGTTGTAGAGGCCCGCCGCGATGCCCTGGTCCTCGCGCCGCACCCCCGAGGTGGCGACGCCGACCGCCTGCACGACGACGAGCCCCTGGCCGAAGCCGCGCACGAAGAGCGCGGGGAGAAAGCTCGCCGCGTAGTCGGGATGGAGCGGGGTGAGCGTCAGCCAGGCGAGCCCCGCGGTGGCGAGGCTGAAGCCGAGGACGACGGTCCCCCGCACGCCGAGGCGGGGGCCGAGGCGGCTGCTCACCCGCGAGGCGAGGCCGAAGCCGACCGGGAGGGGGAGGGTGGCGGCCCCCGCGTGCCAGGCGGAGTAGTGCCAGACCTGCTGCATGTAGAGGGGCGCGAGGAAGGCCGTCGCCGCACCGATCGACTGCTGCAGGACCGAGAGGACGTTGCCGACCGCGGCGCGGCGGCGGAGCAGGGCGAAGGGGAGGAGGGGCTCGGCGGCGCGTCGCTCGACGAGCGCGAAGGCGGCGAGCAGCAGCGGGGCGGCGAGGAGCGCTCCGAGGGTGTCGCCCCCCGTCCAGCCGTTCGACTGCGCCTCGCCGAGGCCGAAGATCACGAGCGCGAGGGCGCTCGTCACCGTCACCGCCCCCGGCACGTCGAGGCGCCGCCGCCGCAGCGGCTCCTCCACGGGGTGGAGGAGGAGGGAGGCGCCGGTGAGGGCGAGCGCGGCGATCGGAATGTTGATGAAGAAGATCCACCGCCAGCCGAGCGCCGAGACGATCACCCCGCCGAAGAAGAAGCCGGTGAGGCCGCCGATCGAGCCGGCGGTCGCCCACATCCCGTAGGCGCGCTGGCGCAGGTGCCCCTCGGGGAAGGTCGCCGCGAGCAGCGACAGGACGGCGGGGGAGACGACCGCCGCGCACAGCCCCTGCGCGGCGCGCGCCCCGATCAGCTCGGCCGAGTTCTCGGCGAGACCGGCGCCGAGCGATGCGAGGGCGAAGGCGCCGATGCCGAGGAGGAAGAGGCGCCGCCGGCCGTAGAGGTCGGACATCCGCCCGCCGAGCAGCAGGAAGCCGCCGAAGGTGAGCGAGTAGGCGGTGATCGTCCACTCGAGGTTGGCGGCGGTGAAGCCGAGGGCACGCTCGATGCTCGAGCTCGCGACGTTCACCACCGTCACGTCGACCGCGAGGATGACCTGGGCGGAGCAGAGGACGGCGAGGATCAGCCCGCGGTGCGACGGCGCCGCCGTCGGGGCCCTGCCGACCTGCGGGGCCTCCTCCACGGCGAGGGACCCTACCGAGGCGCCCCGCGAGCGGCGAGCCCGGCGCTCAACCCTCGGTCGGCTCCTCCCCGGCGGGCTGGGGCGTCGGGCGGTTCCACGGCCGCGCGTACGTCGCCCAGAGGAGGCCGACGCCGAGCAGCACGCCGCAGAGCACCCAGCCGAGCGCGGTCGTCCCGAGGCCGGCGTACTTGAGCCCCGAGGCGAAGATCACGAAGGTGATCGCCGGGCGCACGACGCGGTCCGGGGCGCTCGAGGAAAGCAGCGAGCCGACGAGCACCGCCGGCTCGCTGCCGATGATCAGCGACGTCGTCACCGCGAGCTCGATGTGGCCGAAGGCGAGCGCGCCGAGCGCGGCGGCGAGGGCGAGCGGCACCGCCTGGGTGAGGTCCGTCCCGACCAGCTGGCTCGCGCCGAGCATCGGGTAGACGAAGAGCAGCAGCACGATCATGAGCGAGCCCGAGCCGACCGAGGTCATGCCGACGATGAGGCGCCATACCGATCGCGATCGTCGGCAGGATCCGCACCGGGAGGTCCCTGACGATGCCCTCGCGGACGTTGCCGGCGCGGCGGTCGAGGACGTAGCGCAGCACCATCGCGCCAGCCCCGAGGAGGAGCGCCGCGCCGAGGGCGTGCTCGATGTTCGCCTGCGCGGCGGACTTCGAGCCGAGGAGGTGCAGCAGGTAGGCGCCGAGGAAGGCCATCGGCGCCGAGCCGACGACCATGTAGCCGACGAGGCGGAGGTTGACGCCCCCCTTGCGGAGGTGCACGAGCGAGCCGATCGGGCGCATCACCACCGCGGCGACGAGGTCGCTCGAGATCGCCGTCGAGGGCGTGACGCCGAAGAGGAGGATGAGCATCGGGGTCATGAGCGCCCCGCCGCCGGCTCCTGTCATCCCGACGAGGAAGCCGATGACCGCGCTGCCGAGGACGATGTAGGGGTCGACGTGCATGCTCTCCAGCTTCGGATCCGAGCCGCATTGGTAACACAGCGGGTGCGCCCGCCACCGCGTCGGCGGGCGCGCATTTGGAATACTCGGCAGATGGCGGAGCGCAACGTCCTCGGCGGGGAGCTCGAGCCCTGTGGCATGGACCCCCTCACCGGCTTCTACCGCGACGGCTGCTGCAACAGCGGCCCGGAGGATCTCGGGAGCCATACCATCTGCGCGGTCGTGACCGCGGAGTTCCTCGAGCACCAGCGGCGGATCGGCAACGACCTCGTCACCGCCCATCCCCAGTACCGCTTCCCCGGGCTCGTCCCCGGCGACCGCTGGTGCGTGACAGCGGTGAACTGGCTGCGGGCCCATCGCGACGGCGCCGCCGCCTACGTCGTGCTCGCCTCCACCCACGAACGTGCGCTCGAGATCGTGCCCCTCGAGGCACTGCAGGAGCACGCCGTCGACGTCCCGCCCGACACCGCCGACCTCGACGCCTGAGCGGGCCGATCAGGGCTTCGCGGGTGGCTCCTCGGCGATGTCGCCGACGATCACGCCGCTGCCGCTCGGCCACGCCACGTAGCGCCAGGTGAGGTTGAGCAGCGCCGAGGCGCGGCTGCGGTTGCCGAGCAGGGTCACGATGTGCAGCGCCAGCCAGGCACCCCAGGCGAGCGTGCCTCGCAGGCGAATGCCGCCGCGCAACTCGGCGACGGCGGCGCGCCGGCCGATCGTCGCCATCGTCCCCTTGTCCCGGTAGGCGAAGGCCTCTGTGGCCCCACCGGCGAGGAGCGCCGCGATCTGGCGCCCGGCGTGGCGGCCCATCTGGATCGCCGGCTGCGCGAGCTGCGGGAGGCGCTCGCCCGAGAGGGCGACGTCACCGACGGCGAAGATCCGCTCCTCGCCGCGGACGCGCAGGTCGCCGTCGACCTCGATCCGCCCGCCGCGCCCGAGCGGCAGGCCGAAGCCACGCACCTGCGCGGCGACGGTCACCCCCGCCGCCCAGACGGTGAGGTCGGAGCGGAGGGAGGAGCCGTCCTCGAAGTGGACGGCGCCGGTGGCGACCGAGCTGATCGTGGCCGCGAGCCTGAGCTCGACAGAGCGCCGCTCGAGCTGGGACCTCGCGTAGGCGCGCAGCGCCGGGTGGAAGGGCGCGAGCAGCTCGTCGGCGCGCTCGACGAGCACGACGCGGATCGTCTTCGGGTCGAGCTCGGGGAAGGCGTGGGTGAGCGCGGTGTCCCGCAGCTCGGCGAGCGCGCCCGCCATCTCGACTCCCGTCGGGCCGCCGCCGACGACCACCGCGACCAGCCCGCGGGAGGCGTCGCCCGAGGCGAGCTGCTCGAGCTCGCCCATCAGCCGGTCCCGCAGCGTGATCGCCTCGCCGCGGGTGTAGAGCGCGGCGCTGTGCTCTGCGGCGCCCTCGACGTCGAAGTAGTTCACGGCCGCGCCGCAGGCGAGGACGAGGTAGTCGTAGGCGAGGCTCGCGCCGCCCGCGAGCAGCAGCTGGCGGTTGGCGGTGTCGATGCGCTCCGCCTCGCCGTGGCGGAAGTGGATCCGCCGCTTCCTCGACAGGGCGCGGATCGGGTAGGCGATGTCGCCGGGGTTCAGCGCGCCCGTCGCCACCTGGTAGAGGAGCGGCTGGAAGGTGCTGTAGACGTGGCGGTCGACGACGGTGACCCGCGCGCCGGCGCGCTCGAGGGCCTTCGCGGCGGCGAGGCCGGCGAAGCCGCCCCAACGATCACCACCTCCGCGGCCACCGACTCCGCTGCGCCGGCCATGGCACCGGTCTACCGCCCCGCCCCTGGGGCGCGCCCGCGGGGGATCCGCGGCCGGGAGCGGGTAGCAATGGGTCGGGATGACGGTCTACGGAACGCCGCGGCGGCGGCTCGGGCTCCTTCTCGTGCCGGTGGTCCTCGTCGCGATCGCCGCCGCGGCGGTGATCGGCTTCGAGGTCGGCCGTCCCGGACGGCCCGCCGGGACCCCGACGGGCACCCTCCCGGCGGCGGCACCCTCCGGCCGCTCGGGCGCCGTCACGACCACGACCCCGGCCGCGCCGCTCGTCGTCGCGGGCACCAGCCCCGCCGACGGGACGAAGGGGGTCGACCCGGCGGCGCCGGTGACGGTGACCTTCTCGGCCGCGCTCGCCGCCGGCTCACCGATGCCGGTCTTCAGCCCGCCGCTGCAGGGGAGCTGGGCGGTGGCGGGCGACGTCGCCACCTTCACCCCCGCGAGCGACGCCCTCCCGCTCTCGGTGGTGACGCTCACCGTGCCGGCCGGGGCCGCGGGCCCGCACGGGGCCGCGGGTGGGGAGCTCGCCTCGGGCACCGTGACGCACTACCGCGTCCGCGACGGCTCGCTCCTGCGGTTGCAGCAGCTGCTCGCCCTCCTCGACTACGCGCCCCTCACCTGGACCCCGTCCGGTGCCGCGATCGCCCCCGGTGACAGCACCGCGCAGGCGGCCGCGCTCTTCAACCCGCCGGCGGGGAGCTTCAGCTGGACGAACAGCGGCTGGCCGAGTGAGCTCGTCAGCCTCTGGAAGCCCGGTCGTGACAACGTCTTCACGAGGGGCCTCGTGATGTCCTTCGAGGCCGACCACAGCCTCACGACGAGCGGCGTGATCGGCCCCGGGGTCTGGAGCGCGCTGCTCGGTGCGATCGCCGCGAACACGCTGAACACCGGTGGCTACAACTACGCGCTCGCCGACAAGCAGGCACCGGAGAGCCTCACCGTCTGGCACGACGGGAAGGCGGTGCTGCACAGCCCGGCGAACACCGGGATCGCCGGCGCCCCGACCCCCGACGGGAACTTCCCCGTGAACACCCGCCTCCGCAGCCAGGTGATGCGCGGCACCAACCCGGACGGCTCGCACTACGCCGACCTCGTCCAGTACATCGCCTACTTCCACGGCAGCGACGCCGTCCACTACATGGACCGCGCCGACTACGGCATCCCTCAGAGCCTCGGCTGCGTGGAGCTGCCGTTGAGCGACGCGGCGCGCGCCTGGCCCTACCTCGCCTACGGGACCCTCGTCACCGTCATCCACTGACGCCCCGCCGGCCGACCGGTAACCCCCCTTCCCCGCGCGCGGAACCCGGCGGGAGACGCAGCCTTCCTGTCCGACTCTTTAGTTGCGCCTTCAATGCACCGATCTGTGAGGGGACAACCAGTTCATCCCCCGAACATCGGCAAAGCACCGGCGGACGGGCCGTCTCGTCGGAGCACGGCGAGGGAGGGAGGTTCCATCCGCATCACGAGGCTTGTCAGGCACAAGTCGGCCATCGGCGCGGTGGTGGCAGGGCGATCGGTCTCTCCGCGGCCGGCGCCAGCGTCTCCACCAACAGCACCACGTTCTCCAACACGAACACGACGGTCGGCTACGGCTCCGAGACGGTGAGCGGCGCTGTGGTCACCTCGATGCAGTACGGGTTGAGCGCCGACGGCTCGACCATCGACTCGCTCGAAGGGGTGCTCGACGACGAGGCGGCGGCGCCCCCCGTCCCCGAGCCGGCGGTGGTGCCGGCCGAAGTCGACGGGCACCCTGAGGCCGACGGAACCGACGCCGTCGTGTTCCACTTCCCGCCGACGCGCGAGACCGCCGAGGGCGCGGGCGGCGGCGCGGACGGCGACGCAGCGGTGATCCCCCTGCGCGCGCCGCTGCCCGCCGGTGGGGCAGCTCCGGTGGCAAGCGGCGAGGCGGCGGCGGAGGCGCCCGAGGACCTCGGCCTCAACTCCTGGTTCGCCGAGGAGATGCGCGAGGAGTTCCTCGAGGACTCCGGTTCGGTCCCCGAGTCGTGGCGGCGGTACTTCGACGAGCACGGCGGAGCCGTCACTGGCTGAGCGCGCCGGCGGCGAACACCCTCCTCAGAAGGCCGCGCCTTCGTGCACTCAGACGGCCGAGACCGCTGCGGCGAGCGTCTTCACCGCCTCGCCCATGGCCCTCACGGCTTCGCCGAGCATCTGGATCGCCGACGCGGCGCGGGGGTCCTCTGCCCCGACGCCGGCGGCCCCCGAGGCGATGTTCGCCGCGGCGTCCGCCTGTGCGACGGCGGAGGTGAGCGCTGATGAGTCGACGGGCATGGCGATCTCCTTCGGTAGGCGGCGGGGCGCGGCCGACCGCCGGGCCATTCAACCGCACCGGGGGGTTGCGCGGAGATCGCTCCCCGGGGCTCCCTCGCGCCGCGGGTCGTGCCGGGCGCGCTGGCCGCGGCCTGCTCCCGTACGATCCGCGGGCCACCGACGGCTGCAGAACGGGAGGGTCATGGGCGAGGGCCTGCCAACGGCGACACTCGGAAGTAGCGGGCTCGCGGTCACCCGCCTCGGCTACGGGGCGATGTCGCTGCGCGGCGCGGGGTCGGGCTACCCGGCGCATCTCGATCGCGCCGCCGCCGGACGGCTCCTCAACGCGGTCCTCGACGCCGGCATCAACTTCATCGACTCGGCGCCCGTCTACGGGGTCACCGAGGAGCTGATCGGCGAGCACCTCAGCCACCGCCGCGAGGAGTACCTGCTCGCGACGAAGATCGGCTTCGCCGTCGGCCAGCTCCCCGTCCTCGAGCCACGCACCCGCTCCGGCTACCTGCACGACTGGTCCCCCGAAGGGCTGCGCGAGGAGCTCGACTGGAGCCTGCGGACGCTGCGCACGGATCACATCGACGTGCTCCAGGTCGCGAGCAGCCCGCCGCTCTCGTCGCTCGTCGCTTCCGGGGCGATGGACGTGCTGCTCGAGCTGCAGCGAGCGGGCAAGTTCACCCACCTCGGCGTGACCGGCGTCACCGCGACCGACATCGAGGCGCAGGTGGGCGGCGGCCGCTACGCCACCGTCCAGCTCTCCTACTCGGTGCTCGACCCGCTCCTCGAAGCGGGGATGAGGAAGGCCGCGGCGGAGGGCCTCGGGGTGATCGTCCGTGGCGGGGTGGCGCAGGGGAGCCTCTCGGGGGAGACCGAACGGCTGCGCATCGCCCGCTCAGAGCGCCGCGAGAGCGCGGCCTCCAACCTCTTGGCGTGGAGCGCCGCAGGCCTCGACGACCTGCTCGAGGGCGAGGAGCGGACCACCTTCCTCCTGCGCGCCACGCTCTCTCATCCCGACGTGCACACGACGATCGTCGGCACCTCCCGGATCGAACACTTGCAGGACAACCTCGACGCGCTGCGGAGGGGCCCTCTCGACGCGTCCACCTACGGAGAGCTGCGCCGCCGTCTGGCGGCGGTGATCCCCGCCTGAATTGGGCGCGAGACGGGCCGGCCGCCGCGAGCGCGTCCGTGAGCGCGCTCGCGTAGATTTGGCTCGTCCACGGGAGGTAGCGAGATGGCCGGCGTACGTGTGCTCGTGGGCACCCAGAAGGGTGCCTTCATCCTCACCTCGGACGGGGCCCGCCGCTCGTGGGAGGTGAGCGGACCGCACTTCGGCGGCTGGGAGATCTACCACGTCGCCGGCTCACCGGCGGACCCCTCCCGGCTGTACGCGTCGCAGTCCTCGGGCTGGTTCGGTCAGATCATCCAGCGCTCCGACGACGGGGGAGCGACCTGGGAGCCAGTCGGCAAGGACTTCGCCTACGCGAGCGAGGCCGGCACGCACCAGTGGTACGACGGCACCCCACACCCCTGGGAGTTCGCGCGCGTCTGGCACCTCGAGCCCTCGCCGGCGGACCCCGACGTCGTCTACGCGGGCGTCGAGGACGCCGCGCTGTTCCGGTCGGACGACGGAGCGAAGAGCTGGTCCGAGCTCCCGGGGCTGCGCACCCACAACTCGGGGCCCTCCTGGCAGCCCGGCGCGGGCGGGATGTGCGTGCACACGGTGGTGCTCGACCCCGTCAACCCTGAGCGGATCTTCGTGGCGATCTCCGCCGCCGGCGCGTTCCGCACCGACGACGGCGGTGCCTCGTGGCGCCCCATCAACCGCGGCCTGCGCTCCGAGGGCATCCCCGACGACGACGCCGAGGTCGGCCACTGCGTGCACCGCATCGCGATGCACCCCGCCCGCCCCGACGTGCTCTTCATGCAGAAGCACTGGGACGTGATGCGGACCGACGACGCGGGCGAGTCGTGGCGGGAGGTGAGCGGGAACCTGCCGAGCGACTTCGGCTTCCCGATCGCGATCCACGCGCACGAGCCGGACACGGTGTACGTCGTCCCGATCAAGAGCGACTCGGAGCACTTCCCACCGGAAGGCAAGCTGCGCGTCTACCGCAGCCGGAGCGGGGGAGACGAGTGGGAGCCGCTCACCGACGGGCTACCCCAGAAGGACTGCTACCTGAACGTCCTCCGGGACGCGATGGCGGTCGACAGTCTCGAGCCGTGTGGCCTCTACTTCGGCACGACGGGGGGCCAGGTCTACGCCTCCGCGGACGAGGGGGACTCCTGGGCCCCGATCGTGCGCGACCTGCCGCGCGTCCTCTCGGTAGAGGTGCAGACGCTGCAGTGATCCGCGTCACCCTGCCCGCCCACCTGCAGCAGCTCGCCGGCACCGGTCGCGAGGTGGGCCTCGAGGTCGCGGGCGCCGTCACCCAGCGCAGCGTCCTCGACGCGCTCGAGGCGGAGCACCCGGTGCTGAAGGGCACCATCCGCGACCCGGTCACCCTCAGCCGTCGCCCCTTCATCCGCTTCTACGCCTGTGAGGAGGACGTCTCCCACGAGGCCCCCGAGGCCCCACTCCCCGACGCCGTCGCGGCCGGGCGAGAGCCTCTCCACGTGATCGGCGCGATGGCGGGGGGCTGACAGCCTCCCAAAAGCGCGTTCGGGAGCTCGGCCGCGCGCGGGTCGCTGGTCGTTTGTGCCCGCTCGGGGTAAGGGAGGGCCATGAGTCCCTCGCTGAAGGCGCGCCACCTCCCCCGCTACGGCGAGCTCGGTCGGCTCCTGGTGAAGCACCGCGGCGCAATCCGCCTCGCCGCCGACGGTCGGCCGGAGCCCGGTACCGACACGACGGCGGAGGACGCCAAAGCCTTCGCGCAGCAGCTCGAGGAGCTCGGGCCAACCTTCATCAAGCTCGGTCAACTGCTCTCGACCCGCTCGGACCTCCTGCCGGCGGAGTACCTCGCGGCCCTCGTGCATCTCCAGGACGACGTCGCCCCGCTGCCCTACGACGTCGCGCGAGAGATCGTCGAGAGCGAGCTCGGTGTGCGCGTCTCGACCGCCTTCTCCTCCTTCGAGGAGGAGCCGCTTGCCTCCGCCTCGCTCGGGCAGGTCCACCGGGCCTGCCTGCGCGACGGCCGCGCGGTGGCCGTGAAGGTGCAGCGCCCAGGGGTCCGCGAGCAGATCGTCGAGGACATGGCCGTGATCGACGAGCTCGCCGAGTTCGTGGAGCGCCACGGGGACGCGGCCGGCCGGCTCGACTTCCGGGCGATGGTCGAGCAGTTCCGGCGGTCGACCCTCGACGAGCTCGACTACCGCGTCGAGGCGGCGAACCTCGTGCGCCTGGGCGAAGACCTCGCCGACTACGACCTGCTCGTCATCCCTCAGCCGGTGCACGACTACACCAGCGAGCGCGTGCTCACGATGGAGCTCCTCGACGGCCGTAACGTGGGCTCGATCCCGCCGATCGGCCAGATCGATATCGACGGCGCACCGATGCTCGAGGAGCTCTTCTCCGCCTACCTCGACCAGGTCCTCATCCACGGCTTCTTCCACGCCGATCCGCACCCCGGCAACATCCTCCTTACCTCCGACGGCCGCCTCGGCGTGATCGACCTCGGGATGGTCGCCCACGTCGCCCCGGGCACCCGGACGACGCTGCTGCGGTTGCTCCTCGCGATGGGCGACGGGCGCGGCGAGGAGGTCGCGGGCGCGCTCGAGGAGCTGGGCGAGCCGCTCGAGGACTACCAGCCGCGGTTGCTGCGTCGCGAGGCCTCCGACCTCGTGATGCGGAGCCAGGGTGCCGACCTCTCGTCGTTGCGCGCCGGCACGCTGCTCGGTGAACTGGCGCGCGTCGCGGGCCAGTGTGGGCTGCGGCCCGCGCCGGAGCTCACGATGCTGATGAAGGCGCTCCTCAACCTCGACGAGGTGGCGCGGGCACTCGATCCGACCTTCGAGCCGAACGCGGCGATCCGCGAGCACGCGACGGACCTCATGCAGCGGCACATGCTCGGCGAGCTCTCGCCGCGCCGGCTCCTCGGGACCGCCCTCGACACCAAGGAGTTCGTCGAGAACCTCCCCGCGCGGTTGAACAAGGTGATGGACTCGGTCGCCGACGGGCGCTTCAGCCTCAACATCCAGGGCTTCGACGACCCGGAGCTGATGCGAGGTTTCCAGAAGCTGGCGAACCGGGTGACCGTCGGCATCGTGACCGCCGCGCTCGTCGTCGCCGCCGCGCTGTTCTCGGGCAGCCACGGCACCCAGGTGCTCGGCTACCCCGTGCTCACCGTCGTCTTCCTCGGCTTCGCCGCGACGAGCGCCCTCTGGCTGGCGGTCAACGTCTTCCGTGCGGACGTCAGGCGGAGCCAGCCGGCGACCGGCGGGCGTGGCCGTCGATAGGCTGCCCTGGACGACCATGACCGGGGGCACGACCGTGACCGGGGCCGGGCGAGCCAGCCCCCGGTCGCGCAAATGCCCGGCGAGCGCAGCCGCGCGCCGAGCATTTGTTATTCGGTTGTCACGCGTGCCCCTGGCCCGGTTTCGGCGCCGAGGTCACGACGCTCGGTCGAGCTTCGAGCGCTCCGGCTTTGCGGGGCCGCGTCCTTCATCGGCACCCGTCTCCCGATGCACCGGCGTCACGTCAGAACTGCCGACGCCCCGTCACCGTCCAGAAGCCCGGAGCACGCGTTGGGAATATCGCCCATATCACCCGGTGGTCCTGCCTCCCTTCCAGCATTTCGATGATGCCAAATAGAAGAACGCCGGGGAGGGCGCCAATGTTCCCCCGGGGCACGGAGATTCGAAAAGAATCGACGAGCGGGACTTGCGCAATGCCCTGGTGGGCCGCGCTGCGTCGTATGGCCGTCGTGGCGCTAGTTGGAACTCGGCTCCCAGCGGAAATAGCGGGCCGCGGCGAGGATCCCGGCGGCCCCCCAGGCGGCCACGATGACGAGATCGACCCAGTCAAATGGTGTTCCGACCAGGCCCGACTGCATCCCGGCGGCGAAGTGCCGCACGGGAAAGATGCGCGACACCCAGAGGATCCACGAAGCCGTGTTATTCCCGAACGGGATAAGGATGCCCGAGAGGAAGAGCAGCGGGAGGATGCTGGCGTTCACGATCGGTGCCGAGGCGTCGGCGTTCGGGATGATCGCGGTCAGCGCGAGCTCGAGCGCGCAGAAAGTTCCTGATCCGACAACGAGCATCAGCACGAAACGGGCGAGGGCAGCCCCGGTGGGGATCTCTGCGTGGTACAGGGCGCGCCCGAAGGCGACGGTGAGGGCGACGAGCACGACGGCGATCAACAGCGCGTGAAGGATGCGTGAGGCAAGGAAGGCGGCCCGCGGCATCGGAGAGCCGTCGATGCGCTTCAGGATCCCTGCGTCGCGGCCTTAGCTCATCGCGATCGCGATGTTGTTGTAGCAAGCGGTGATCACCGAGAACGCGGCCATCGCGGCGACGTAGTACGTCGACGACCGGATCGTGACCTGGCCGAGGCGGAGGGTGTAGTTCCCGAGCAGCGAGGTGAAGATGACGAGGAACATCAGTGGAAAGGCGAACGTGAAGAAAGCGCGTGCCGGATTCCGCCAAAAGGCGCGGTTGACGTAGTGCACCTGGGACAGCGTGATACCCACGGTGCTCACGAGCGCGCCTCCCCGGACGGTCGGGGAAAGGCGGCGCCCACCCCGTTCGTGAGTTCGAGGTAGACGTCCTCGAGCGACGGCCGGGTGACCTCGAACTCCTACAGCTCCACGCCGTGCTCCTCGGCCCAGTGGAGCAGGCGGTGCAGAGTCGGCAGCACGTCGTCGAGTTCCACCTCGAGCGTGCCGTCCTCGGCGGGCCGACCGAGGTCGTTCGGCGGGAGCATCGGTGGGACGAGCCGGCAGTGCAGTCGTGTCCGGGCGCGGCTGCCCGACTCGAGTGCGGCGGGAGCGCCCTCGGCGACGATCCGCCCCGCCGAGATCACTGCGACGCGGTCCGCGAGAAAGCGCGCCTCGTCCATGTAGTGGGTGGTGAGCAGCACGGTCTTACCGAGGGCGGCGAAGCGCTTCACGAGGTCCCACGCCTCATGGCGGGCCGAGGGATCGAAGCCGGTCGTCGGCTCGTCGAGGAACACGAGGTCCGGGTCACCGACGAAGGCGATCGCCATTTCGAGGCGGCGCTGCTGCCCACCGGAGAGGTGGATGACCCGCTCGTCGCGCTTGGAGGTGAGTCCGACGATCTCGATCACCTCGTCGACGCCGAGGGGCCGTGGATAGAGCTCCGCGTACATGGACACCGTCTCGACGACAGTGAGATAGGCCTCGATGCCCGTCGCCTGCAGCACGATGCCGATGCGTGACTTCAGCGCGGCCCGTTCGCGGCCCGGGTCGTGGCCGGGCACGGAGACCTCACCCCGGTCGCGAGCGCGGTAGCCCTCCAGAATCTCCATCGTGGTCGTCTTGCCCGCGCCGTTCGGACCGAGGAGGGCGAAGATCTCCCCGCGAGCGACCTCAAGGTCGATGCCGGCGACCGCGGCCGTCCCCCCATAGGCCTTCTCCAGGCCCCGGACGATGACGGCGAGCTCGGAGGAACCCGGCCCTGCGTGATCACTCACGCCGAGAGGAGCTGTCGGCAGGTCGCGCTAGTGGGTACGGGCAGGCGAAGCTCGACCTGTGGTAGCGCCTGCGTGATCTTGGTGATCTCCGCGAGCGCGTCGAGCCCGATCGAGTTGGCCTCGGTGAGGTCGACTACAAGGGCGGGTGGGGCGAGCGCCAGGATGCCCGCGATGACCACGCCGAGTTCCGGCATCCGCTGCAGGTCGACATGCCCGTGCAGAACCAAGGTGGCGTGGTCGTGGCCGATCACGCCCTCGACGGGTGCGACGGACCGCGGACGGGCGCGCAGGGCCGCGAGGCGGTGGAGCGCCTCGACGCGCCGCACGAGCTGGCCGACCGACCGCTCGAATTGGGGGGCGATAGGAAGTTCCAGGCTTGCGATCATTGGGGTCCTTCCGGCTCGGGTCGCGTGGGGGAGTTGCGACGCTCTCGTGAAGGTAAGACGGCGGGAGACCCGGCCAATAGGGGCTTTGGTCACCTCGGCTGCGGAGATCTCGGTCTCAGGTCTCCCGGGGAGCGTTGTGGCGCAGGGGCATTCCTGGCCGCAGATCCCGCTGCCCTGACGGACGTCCTAGCCGACAGCCTTGGGGGATCGAGGCGCCGATCCTCGACATCGCGGCGTAGCAGCCGGCATGGAAGAGCGGCATCACCTCGCCTCGACAGGGCGTTCTCCTGGGTCAACCCGCCGACGACCGCGTCGAAGCGACGCCAGCGGCGGGCGGCGCCGAGGTCACGCCTGGGCAAAGCGGCCCCGCAGACACCGAGCGGTTCGCTGCAGGGGTTGTCGGTCGTCTCGATCCGGGCTGCCTCTCCCCCCGAGAGGGTGCCGAGCGCAAATGCGAGATGCGGCGTCGTTGCATCGGCGGCGCTCGTGGTTTCGCCTCGCGCAGGTCGCGGAGAAACGCTCGGGCGGCGACGCTTCGTGGCATTCCCCGAGGAGCTCGGCACCGTGCGCGCCGACGCTCGACGCGGGCGCGGTGCCCGGGAGCGCGCAACGGTCTCAGCGCGTGTCGCGCCCGCTTGACGCCCGGCTCTCGGTGCAGCAGCAGCTCGCGCGGCTCCCGACGTGGCGAGGGCATGATCGAGGCGACGGCCGTATTTCGTGTGCGGCTCGGTGCTGCTGCGGCGAACCGCGTCGTCCTCGGCGATGAGCTCGCCGACTTGTGTCCTCAGTCGGTCCCGGATCGGCTCGGCTGGTCACCGGCCTTCGCGGTGTCGTCACCGGTCGCCTGTGGTCGGCGATCGACCGCTCGCGCCGTGGGGCGGCGCGACGATCGCCCTGTTCGGAGGCGGCGCGCGGGCCGGCGGCGCGATTTACCGCTTTTCCTGATGACGGTCCTTCGGGACGTGGATGATCGCGACCGGGCAACGTGCGTGCGCCGCGAGATGCTCGCTCACCGATCCGAGGAGCAGGCCCGCGAAGCCACCGTGGCCGCGGCTCCCCACCACGACGAGTGCTGCCTCCTCGGAGCGCTCGACCAACACGAGCGCCGCGTGGCCGTGGATCACCGTCGCCGTGACGGGCGCGTCGGGTGTCTCGCCGAGGACCGAGGTGATGGTCTCGTCGATCATCTTCTTCGCGTCCTCGCCGAGATCGAGGTCGAGGTCGGGGTAGTCCCATCCGTCGGTGTTCGGGAACTCCCAGGTGATGACCGCCTCCAGCGGCAGGCCGCGCAGTCGCGCCTCCTCGGCGCCCCACCGGAGCGCCGCGCGCGAGGGTTCGGAACCGTCGACCCCTACGACCACCGGGCGCAGGCTGCTCATTGTGTCGCTGCTCATGAGGTTCCTCCTCTGGATCGTTGACTTGGCATCGGGCGGCCGACGTGCGCGGCCCTTGGCTCATCCCCGGCGTGCGGCCCTTAGGTGCTCGACCTGCGCGTCCGGCCCGGGGAACACCAAGCCGACATGCCCGTCTTCGGACCACCGCACCAGGTAGGGCGGCGTGCCCCGACCGCCGTGGACCTCGAGGATCTCACCGTCGCGGTCGGGCTCCCCGAGGTGGTGGCCCTTCACGACGAGGCGGTCTCCAACGACTGCTTTCATCTTGCTCCTCCTCTGCCAGTGCTCCGATGCCAGCCTCCCCCCTTTCGGCAGGCGCCAGTAGGGCCGATTGGCCCTTCCCGCTGCGCCGGCCGAGGCGGCGGCCCTGCCCTCCTGGCGCGCGTGGCCACGGTCGGTTCAGGCCGCCCACGCCGCCGCGCCAGCCGTTTCCGCACCGTTAGTCCCTGAAGGGCTCCGTGCCGTTCGTGACAGAAGAGAGCCCTTCGGCCCTATTGGCGAAAGCGCTGGTCCTCCACGCTTCTCTAGAGCCGCAGCTCGCGGGAATTGAACACGGAGGTAGTTGCAAATGGATGGAATCCGGATCGGGCGACGTTTGGGAGCGGGCTTCGGCGTCGCCTCCCTCGTCGGCCTCGTCGCGATGAGCGGCTCAGTGGGGGCGGTGGCCAAGGCCACGGTCCCGGCCGGGCTGAGTGTGAAGTCGTTCAACAGCAGCTTCTCGGAAATGGCGAAGTTCAAGGCGCTGACGGCGGCCGGCAAGGGTCTCGTCGGGGTGATCCTGCCGGACACGACCTCGTCGACGCGCTACGTCGACTTCGACGCCCCCTACCTGGCCAGGGCCTTCCGACTCGCTGGGTACTCGAAGGCGCAGTTCAAGATCGACAACGCCCAGGGCGTCGACGCGACGGAGCTGGCAGACGCCCAGGCCGACATCGCGGTGGGCGCCAAGGTGCTCGTCTTCGACCCGATCGACAGCACGGTGGGTGCCCAGATCCAGTCCTACGCCGCATCGCACGGCGTGGCGGTCATTAGCTACGACCGGGCGACGTTCGTGGGCTCTAAGACCTACTACGTGAGCTTCAACAACTTCACCGTCGGCCAGCTGATCGGCAAGGGCTTCGTGTCCTGCGTCACGGCCTGGCACGTGACCAAGCCGAAGGTCTTCGTGCTCGACGGCGGCCAGGACACCGACCCCAACGCCGTCTCCTTCGCCCAGGGCTACAACTCGGTGATCTGGGGCAAGGCGAGCACGCCGCTTAGCGCCGGGCTGACGAACCAGAAGGGCTACACGCTCATCGGCGAGCAGATCACGCCCGGGTGGGTGAACGCCACCGGCGGCACGATCTTCCAGCAGCAGTTCACCGCTCACCCGAGCATCAACGCGACCGTCGAGGCCAATGACGGCCTCGCGAACGCGGTGGTGACGGACCTGAAGAACGCCGGCGTCGGCCCCCGCAAGATCCCGACGACGGGTCAGGACGCGACGCTGCAGGGCATGGAGAACGTGCTCCAGGGCTACCAGTGCGGATCGGTCTACAAGGCCGTGTACCAGGAGGCCCAGGACGCGGTCGCCTTGGCGACCATCATCCGGGCGCACAAGGCCCCGCCGAAGGCGCTCGTGAACTCCACGACGACGCCCCCCGCCGGGGTCTCGGGCCAGAAGCAGCCCGCGTCGTTGCTGACGCCGGTCTGGGTCGACCGCTCGAACATGGCCTCGACGGTCGTCAAGGACAAGTTCATCTCGGCCTCGGCACTGTGCTCTGCGGTCACCAAGGACGTCTGCAAGGCGGCAGGTATCAAGGCCTAGTCGGGGCGCGCCTCGTGGGGGGGG